>JADFRJ010000158.1 GCA_022561355.1 Chloroflexota bacterium
TTGCGGTGGTCTCTTGGCCTGCCGCGTAGAGGATCACGGCCGTATCGAGTACTTCCTCGGGAGACATCTCCCGGCCGGCTTCCGCCTTCAGCAACTCGCCCAGCAGGTCGTCCGTCAGCTCTTCCCGGTGCTTCTCGAGCGCTTCCTCGAAGTAACGCTCGCCGGGCATCGCGGTGCCGGGAGCCAGCGCGACGCCTCGCAGCTTCGATCCCTTGCTTGGGCTTTTCGCTGGGGCCTTACGTGGCGTGGCTTCGTGCAGTGATCCCGAGAGCAGCGGATCCGGCACGCCCAGCAGCCCGAGCATGACCGTGCGCGGGAACGGGCGCGAGAGTTGTGCGACGAAGTCCATCTCGCCTGGCGGCTCGGCCGCGTCGAGCAGCTCGTCGATGATTTCTTGGATGCGAGGCCGCTGCGCATTGATGGCCGTGAGCGAGAATCGATGCCGGACCGACTTGCGGAGGCGGCCGTGGTCGGGCGGGTCGGCCGTGACCATCGTCGTGGGGCGGCCCCAGCGCCGTTGGGGCGGCCTGTTCGCGGCGGAGAAGCGCTCGTCCTTCAGCACGGAGACGACATCGGCGTAGCGCGTCAGCACCCAGTGGCCCAACACCTCGCTCCAATGAATGGGGTCCTGCTCGCGCAGCTCGCGATACGAGGTATATGGATCCGCCATCCATTCCGGCGTGTTTGGTATGAAGGTGACAGCCATGACTGTCGATTCTAGCAGTCCGGTGCGCTGTCTGCGGCTAGCCGAAGTTGTGTGTCCGTTCGTTCGGTATGCGTGCACCTTGCAAGGGCAATGGCTCCATGCGCTCCGTGACGACGTTGACCGCTCGCTCCTGACGCTCAATGTGTCCGTGGACGATCAAGGCGCCCGCCTCCGCGACGAGCTGTTTGTAGCGCTGCACGAGGTTGGGCTTGGTGATGATGTTGATCAGCCCGTAGCGGTCCTCCAGTGTATGGAACACAAAGCCCTTCGCCGTCTCAGGTGCCTGCCGGACCGCGACGAACCCCGCGACCGATACCTTCGCGCCCTCCTTCATCTGGTTGACGATGTGGCTGGGCGTGAGGCCTTCGTGGAGGCCCGCCAGGTCCATGATGTGCCCGCGCGTCGCGATCGCCCCTTCGGTCAGCCCGATATCCTCGCGCACGCGCTCGCCGTCCGACATCTCTCGCAGTGGCACCATGTCGGCGTTGTACGGCAACTCGAGCGGGCGCTGGCCGCTCAGCGGCCTGTAGAACAGCCCCAGTTGCCAGAGGAGCTGCCGCTCATGGAGCCCAGTCCAGGCGAAGGCGCCCAGCCGGATCAATCGCTCGATCGGTTCTCGAGGCAGCTGTGTGCGCTGCCAGAAGTCCCAGAGCGACGAGTATGGATCAGTTCGCTCCTCCGTCACCCTGAGCGTAAGCGAAGGGTCTGATCCCTCAGAGGCCAACGTTGATTCTGGAGGACTAGATTCTTCGCTTCGCTCAGAATGACGATCGGGAGCGCCGTTCGTTGGTCTGTCGCTGACTTCAGCCTCCGTCACCCTGAGCGTAAGCGAAGGGTCTGATCCCTCGAGATCCATCGTTGTTGGCAAGGGACTAGATGCGTAGGCGGCGACGTTCTCCCTCACCCGCTGCTCCGCGTCACCTGGTCCCTTGTGATCTACAGTTGCTCGCGAGGAACTAGATTCCTCGCTTCGCTCGGAATGACGGGCAAGCGAGGGGCTAGATGCCTCGCTTAGCTCGGTATGACGAACGTGTTCTTCGTCCAGCCGCGCTAGCCACGCTTCGCCGATGCTCTTCACGTAACGAAAGCCCAGCCGGATCGCCTCGCCGCCGGCGGGCAAGCTCTCTATCGTGCACGCGGCTCTGCTGCGGTTCGCGTCGACGCTGAGTGTCTCCACGCCGTTGCGGCGGGCTTCGTTCGTGATCACACCCGGGCTGTAGAACCCGAACGGCCACTCGTTCAGCCAAGAGCAGTAGAACTCCAGCGGATAGTAGCGCTTCACCCAGGCGAGCTTGCCCGCCGTCTCCGCCATGGCGGCGGCGTGCGACTTGGGGAAGCCGAACGCAGCGAACGCCAGGATCTTCTCGTAGATATGCTGGGCCATCGCCTCGTCGACCTTGCCTGTGTCGCGCGCGCCCTCCAGGAACGCTTCGTGCAGCTTCTCCATCTCCTCCCGCGAGCGTTTACGGCTCATCGCCCGGCGCAGCGTCTCTGCCTGGCCCGCCGTGAACCCCGCGACGGCCATCGCCACCTCTAACACCTGCTCCTGGAAGATGATCACGCCCTTCGTTTCGCCCAAGACCGGCTCCAGGCAGGGGTGGTCGTACGTCACCGGCTCGATGCCCTGGCAACGCGCGATGTAGGGGTTGACAGCGCCGCCCTGGATCGGGCCGGGCCGGATCAGCGCGACCTGGATCACCAGGTCTTCGATCGAATTGATCTCCAGCCTCAGGATCGCTTGGAGCTGCGCGCGACTCTGGATCTGGACGATGCCCAGGATGTTGCCGCTCCGGATCATCTTGTAGACCTCCGGGTCGTCAAGCGGGATGCGGACCGGGTCGATACGGCGGCCGTGCCGCTCTTCGATCAGGCTGAGCGAGTGATAGAGATGCCCCAGGCTGGGGTAGCCCAGGAAGTCCATCTTGATGAAGCCCGCGTCCGCCACCGAGTCCTTGTCCCACTGGCAGATGTAGCGTCCCTTCATCGCTGAAGGTTGCACGGGTACCTGTTCGACGATAGGCGTGCTGGAGATGATCACGCCGCCCGAGTGCTGGCTGAGGTGACGTGGCTTGCCGCGCAGCTCCTCCACCAGCCGCGCGAACTCTCGCCAGACCGGCGCGTTCATCCGCCCCCGGAACTCCGGCAGCGATCGCATCTCCTCGTCCAGCGAGCGAGCGAAGCGGCCGCGCATGCGCTTCGCCAGCTTGTCGATGTCGGCCTCCGGCAGCCCGAGCGCCTTGCCGACGTCGCGGATCGCCATCGGGTAGCGATACTGGATCACATTCGCGACAAGCGCCGCGTGCTCCGTGCCGTAGGTCTCGAAGACGTGTTCGAACATGCGCTCGCGCGCCTCGCGGGCGAAGTCGAGGTCGATATCGGGCACGTCCTCCTTCTGGCGCGCTTCGTTGAGGAAGCGCCCGACGAAGAGGTCGTACTTGATCGGATCGATGCCGGAGAGCCCCAGCAGATAGCACACCAGCGATCCGACGGATGAGCCGCGGCCGCGCGCCGGCAGGTCGTTGTCGTGGGCATAGCGCATCAGCTCCCAGTTGCGGAGGAAGAAGCCCGCCTGGCCCGCCGATTCGATCAGGCGCAGCTCGTGCTTGATGCGCTCTTCGACCTTAGGCGCCGCCCAGCCGTACAGCTCGCGAGCGCTGGCCATGCAGACCTCTTCTAGGAACTCGTCGGCCGTCTTGCCGGGCGGCGCGTCGAAGTCCGGGAACCGATACGTCAGATCGCGTGTGAGGTCGAAGCCGGATTGCGCTCCCGGTTGCTCCCTCACCCCCGTCCCCTCTCCCGTTCGCGGGAGAGGGGCGATCTGGTGATCGCTTTCCGCATCGTGTTCTGACGTAGGGTGAGGGAGCGCCGTCGCTCCCTCGTCTGCCTCTGTCACCCTGAGCGCTAGCGAAGGGTCTGATCCCTCAAGAACTACCGTTGTTCCCGAGGCGCTAGATTCTTCGCGGAGTTTATCCTGAGCGAAAGCGTAGGGCTCGGAATGACGATACGGGACGCAACGCTCCGCGATCGCGAGCGTGTGTTTGAGCGCTTCCGGTAGCTCCGAGAACAGCTCCGCCATCTGCTCAGGCGACTTCAGGTAGAACTCCGCGTTGTTGCGACGCTGCCGCTCCGAGGCGTCCAACGTCATCCGATGGCTGACGGCAACCAGTACGTCCTGCAGCCGGTGTCGCGCCTGCTCGTGGTAGTGGACGTTGTTCGTCGCGACGAACGGCAGGTCCAGCTCTCGCGTCAGTGCGACGAGCGCGCGGTTGCGCGGCCGGTCTCCGTAGACCAGGTTCTGCTGCAGCTCGATGAAGAAGTGGTCTCGACCGAACAGCTCCAAGTAGCGCTGCGCGGCTGCGCGGGCCCCGACAACGTCGGCGGGGGCGAGCCGGGGCACCTCGCCATCGCGGCAGCCCGAGAGCGCGATCAGGCCCTCGGTGTGTCCTGCGAGCGCTGCGGGATCGAGCGCCGGCTCGCCCCGCGGGCTCTCCAAGTGTGCGATCGAGAGCAGTCGGCTCAGGTTCGCATAGCCGCGTGGCGTCTCCGCGAGCAGCGTGAGGTGGGCTGCGCTCTGCTGAGCGCCTTGGGCGACCGGATGGTCGCCCCTACGACCGGCGACATCGCTCCTCAGCGTGATCTCGGCCCCGATGATCGGCCGCACGTCCCACTCCTTGGCCGTCTGCGCGAACTCCATCGCGCCGGCCAGGCCGTCGTGGTCGGTGAGCGCCAGCGCGGGGTAGCCCAGCTTGCGCGCCTGTAGCACTAACTCCAGCGGCGTGGAGGCGCCCTCCCGGAAGGAGAAGCAGGAGTGGCAGTGCAGCTCTACGTATTCGGCCATGGCTGTGGGTTACGATGGAGTCGAAGTTCGCATGAGGTGACGAAATGGCAGAAGAAATGTCTGGCGAAATAGTTGTCGCGAAGCTGAGCGATCGCGAGGTGCTCAAGAGCTACTGTGAGTTCGGGCATTCCACCGTGCTATAGCTGCGATCACACTCTTTAAGAGCCTTGGAACAGATGAGAACCAACGTCGGTCGATAGGAGTTGAGATTCTCGGTAACTTCGCAGCATCGCTGGAGGACATAACCTTGTGGTTCTACGTCTTGAAAGAGTGGAAAGGACAGAAGGAACTGCTCTTTGATTTGCTGGACAGCATGAACATCAAGGAAAGCGATACTTGGAGCTATAGTTCTGAGAAGGCTCTCTCGGAGATGGCGAATTGGACTATTGCAGATCTGCGTAGAGAATTCGGATTGCCAACTGATCAACGTCTCCTTCAGATGGGCTGGACAGAAAGGGCGCTTACCGAGCACATTAACGCGCTGAGAGATGCTCTTGAGGAAATTCGTGAAGCTTTTGAAATGCGAACTGAAGATGAACGCGTCTTGGTCAGTGCCTATAACAAAGTTAAGCACGGAATCTTGGCTATCGCTGCCAGAGAGTACAGCGAGATTGGTATTAGCGTGATGCTTTCTTCGCGAAAAGGCCCACGTGATCCAGGATCGGGAAAACGGAAGATAAACACTGCGTGGATCGATTGTGAGAATGAATCTTTGGGCAGGCTTGTGGACAACACAGTTCATACTTGTGCGAATCTCTGGTCGATGTTGAATCTCATATACAAAGCTCGATTCGATCTCAGTTGGCAAGGCGTGCCTCCAGCGGCTATCAAGGATTGGAGCGATACGCATTGTCGCTCTATCCATAGCGCTGCTCGTACCACTTCTCTCTGATGTGGTTGCGGTAGACGGTCGCGATGCGGCCGTCCTCCAGCAGCAGTTCGTAGTAGGTGCGCGAGACGGGCTCCGACGTCCACCAGCGGTCCTCTGTCCGGTAGCAGTCCACCACGTCGACAACGGATCGCCAGTCGCGGTTGCGTAGCAGCGCGCTCGGGACGCCGTCTTCGCTCGCGCGCACCTCGACTGACCGAGGCGTGTTTAGGCGTCGTAGGGTACGAGCGCGCTCCGTTCTTCGGGATGTCGTGAGTATGGGTCCACCTCCTCAACGCGCCAGACCATCGGCCGGCCGTAGCGGGCCTGAAGCTGGCGGATCGCCTCCGCGATCTGGTTCAGGTTCTTCGTATCGGCGAAGAGCTTCGCCTGCTTCGCCGTCTCCCGCCCGATGCCCGTTAGGCTGATGGCGACCGTATCGACGGCCTGCGGCAGCTCCAGCAGCGAGAGCCGGGTC
>JADFRJ010000159.1 GCA_022561355.1 Chloroflexota bacterium
CCCGGGCGAAGGCGATTGGTCGATCAAAGAGGTCTGCGGCCACCTCAGCGACCACGCGCGATTCTTCCATCAACGCCTCTTCCAGATGATCAAACAGGAAGAGCCACGGCTACCGGCCTGGGATCAGATGGAGGAGTGGAAGAAGCGCGACCCGCAGTCTGTCCCGCTGAGCGACCTGCTGGACGAACTCGTCGCGCAACGCGCGGAGACCGTCGACATGCTCGCCGAACTCGTCCACTGGAACTGGGCACGGCAGGGCCGCCATGAAGAGCGCGGCCGCCTCAGCATCCGCCAGCTCGTCGACTTCGCCATCGAGCACGACGAAGCCCACCTCGACCAGGTCCGCGCGCTCAAGGCCACCGCTCCGTAGCACGTCAGAGCCAGCAGATGCGTAGCATCTGCCAAGCTAGCCCGGAGGCTACCTAATACTCGAAACCGCTGTTGGCGATCACGTCGCGGTACCAGTAGCCGCTCTGCTTGATCGTGCGCTCCTGCGTCTCGAAGTCGACGTACGTGATGCCGAAGCGGTGTTCGTAGCCGAACGCCCACTCGAAGTTGTCCATCAGGCTCCAGAGGTAGTAGCCGCGCACATCGGCCCCTTCGTCGATCGCTCTCGCCACCTGCGCGATGTAGCGCTCTAGGAAGCTCACGCGACGCTCGTCCGGAATCTCACCGTCCTCGTTCGGCCGGTCATCGTATGACGCCCCGTTCTCCGTGACGTAGATCGGGAGTTTGTAGTCGTTCCAGATGCGCATGATCACATCGTGAAGCGCCTCTGGACGCACCTCCCAGCCGAAGTCCGTGCGCTCCCCGGGCTCCCGTCTTGCCTGCCGCACACCCAAGTTCGGGTCCTGCGGGTCGTGTTCAAATTCGCCGCCTGTGTAGAGGTTGATGCCGATGAAGTCGGCGGGCGCCTTGACGATCTCCATATCGCCGGGTTCGACGCCCAGCCGTTCCAGATCGGTGCCACCAACGTATGCGTCCGGATAGCGCCCGTTCTGCATCGGCTCCAGGAACCACAGGTTCGTGAACCCGAACCGCCGTTCGGTCGCCTCCTTGTCGGCTTGGCTCTTGCTCGCCGGGGTAGCGCCGCTCATGCTGAACGCCGTCCCCAGCTCCTCCACCTTGCCCGTCTCCCGCATCGCGCGGGCGGCCATCCCTTGCGCCAGGTTGACGATGTGTGTTGCCCGCATCGCCATCGATGGCTCACGGATGCCGGGCGCGTGGTGGCCGTTCATGTACCCCATGATCGTGAAGACCCAGGGCTCGTTGAAGATCATCCATTTCTTCACGCGGTCGCCCAGCTTCTCGACAATGTTGTACGCGTACTCCTCGAAGCGTTTGGCCGTATCGCGATTGGCCCAGCCGCCCTTCTCCTGCAGCGCTTGCGGCAAGTCCCAGTGGTAGAGCGTGGGGAACGGCAGGATGCCGGCCGCCAGCAGCTCATCGATGAGCTTGCTGTAGAAGTCGATCCCCTTATCGTTCGCGACGCTCAGCCCGTCCGGATAGGTGCGCGGCCACGAGATGCTGAAGCGGTAGCTCTTCAGCTGTAGTTCGCGCATCAGCGCGACGTCGTCCTTGTAGCGGTGGTAGTGGTCGCACGCCACGTCGCCCGTCTCTTCATTCCGGACCTTGCCGGGCGTGCGGCAGAAGCGGTCCCAGATCGACTCGCTCTTGCCGTCCTCGTCCCACGCGCCCTCGATCTGGTACGAGGCCGTCGCGCAGCCCCAGACGAAGTTGTCCGGGAAGCTCACCCGGATCTTCTCGCGCCTCTCAGCCATGCTCATCCTCCTAAGAACTCACTTAATGCGCGGTTGTAGTCCTTGGCTCATTCGCCGCAGCTCGTAATACAAGCTAAGGCCATTGCCCGTCGCGAATGGCACCGTTACCCTACTGGAGTCGGAGATCGGCTAGCGCCTGATCCAGCGTTTGTGAGCGTACCAGGCGCTGCCCGACAGCGCGACCGCAATCGCGCCGAGGATGGCCAGCCAGAGTTTCCGAGCGGTCTCGCCGCTCTCGCCCAGAGCCAAGTCACCACCCAGTGCGACCCCGCCGACTGCGGGCGGCGGGGTGGGCGTCACAAAGCAAGGCGTTGGCGTTGGTACGAACGTCTTCGTCGGGCCGCCGGGCGTATTCGGAACGGTCGGTGTGAATGTCACCGCTGGTGTTGGGCAGGGCCGGAAGCAGCCTTCGGGCGGACAAGGCTTGGGCGTCCGCGTTGGGCATCCGGCCGGCGGGCACGGCGTGAAAGTCGGCGGCACCGTGGGGGTGACTGGAGTAGGAGTTACCGTTGCCACGCACGGTGTACCCGTCGGCAGGACCGTCTTGGTCGGCCCGCCGGGCGGGTTCGTTGGCAGTGGGGGGCCCGGGACCGGTGTTGGGCACGGAATGACACACCCTGTTAGGGGGCACGGTGTGGGCGTGTCTGGCGGTGTACCGGTCGGTGTATGTGTCGGCGTAACGCTGATCGTCAAGAGGCAGGACGGCAGGTCCGGCGTGCTCGTTGGTCCTGGTGGTAAATCGGTCGGGCAGTTGATGACGCAGCCCGTTGTCGGGCACGGCGTTGGGGATCCGGCAAACGGTGTGGGCGTGGCCTTGACGATGCAGGGCGTAGAAGTGACCGTGTGGGTCACCGTCGGCCCGCCAGGAGTCACCGTAACGGTTGGCGTGCCTGGCGTTGGAGTCGGGCACTTTTGGAAGATGAAATCGTCAGCAGAGGCAGAGCGGCCATCGGAATCGAAGCCAAACACCAGCAGCGCCGCGGATGCCAGCACGGCCAGGATAGCTAGATGCAGTGCCAGTCCCTTCATTCCCTGCCTCCGCAGATGTCCTCTCGGGACGCGATCCTTCGGACCGCGTCCTATCCAGGACGGAATGAGGCGGTGATAGGAATCGTGGCGGGGGTCGCCACCGTACGCCGCCAGTATACGCCCGCTCGAGAACTTGTCAAATTGCGAAGCTGAAGCTAGGAACTGCCGGCGCCACCCTGACTCCCGCCGCCGCTACCTTGGCCGCCGGGGCCACCTCCACCGCGGCTGCCTCCTCCTTGACCGCCGCCACCCTGGCCTCCACCGCCGCCGCGCCTGCGATTACGATTGCGGCCTCCCCGCCTTCGCCGGCGCTTCGGCCGCTGGTCGCCCGAGGCCTGTGGTGTGCCCTGGGTGTCTCGTTGTTGCTGTTGCTGAGGCCGAGGTGGACGTCCGGCCGTTGGCGCCTGCGTCGCCGACGACTGCGCCACGTCCTTCGCCATCAGATCCTTCTCGAACGTTTCGGTCAGCTCCTTCGGCCGCATCGCCGTGCCATACATCAGCCGGAACTCGACAAGCGGCAGCTCCACCGTCTCCGCCGTTCCTTCGATCGCCAGGCTGATCGACTCCTTAGGCACGTTGATCTTCAGCACGCGCGCGTCACCCGTCGGCGTCGAGATGCGCGAGCCCACCTTGGGCAGGCCGCCCTTGATCTCGCGGTACTGGTCGTACTCGTAGGTCAGGCAGCACAGCAGCCGGCCGCACGCTCCGGAGAGCTTCGATGGGTTGAGCGGCAGGTCCTGCTCCTTCGCCTGTTTGATCGAAACCGTCGGAAAGTTCGTCATCCACGAGCTGCAGCAGAGCCGTTCGCCGCACCGCCCGATGCCGTCGATCAGCTTCGCTCGGTCTCGCTCGCCGATCTGCAGGAGCTGGACCCTCGTGTCCATCTCCTCGGACAGCTCCCTAGCCAGCGAGCGGAAGTCCACCCGGTCATCGGCCGTGAAATAGAAGCTGAGCTGCGATGCGTCCAGACTGTAGTCGGCCGCGACGATCCGCAGCTCCAGCTGCTCATCGATCACACGCCGCTTCGCCACCGCTAGGTGATCTTGGGCCCTTTTTTTTAACTCCTTTGAGCGTTCCAGGTCCTCGGGGTCGGCCAACCTGAGGATCGGTTTAAGCGAATCCTTGATCTCGCTTGCGACGACCTGGTCCGGCGAAACGACGACCCGCCCGACCTCTTTGCCGTGCGAGGTATCGACGACGACAAAGTTGCCGACGGCCAGGTCGAACCCGCCCGCGTCGAAGTAGTAGATCTTGCCCGCTTCCTTGAAGCGGATGCCTGCAGGTACGCGTTGCTGTGATGTCATTGTCAAGGCCGCCGGAGGCGGCCCAGTCCCTCCCTCAGCGGGTCCGGGCCGCGGCGCGAGGCAACTCCAAGAGCATTACCTCGAGCGCCAGCGTCGGACTCGCGTGTTCGTCAAGGTGCTGTTGAACGTCCTGCAGCGCTCGCAGCGCGCGGACCGCACCCTCCACTCCATATTGTGACGCCTGCGACCGCAGCGTGTCCAGTCGGTCGCTTGCCAGCGCCAGCTCCTCCTTGCCCGAGGCCGTCAGCAGCACATCGCGCCACCAGTCGCTCCAGATTCCTAGCAGGTCTCGTACGGCAGTGCTATTGCGCTGATAGCGGTCGCCCAGCATTCGGGCGTACTCGAAGCGCTCCTTGTCGCCTCCCGCCATCAGCTCCTCGATCTCATCGAGCACCTCTTCGCGTTCGTCCAGCGCGCCGTTGTCCTTGAGCGCATCCACCGCCCAGCCCAGCCGGCCCTGCGCCAGCCTCGCCAGCCGGGCGGCCGTCTCAGGCTCGGCCTCCCAGCGCTCGCGCAGCGCCGCCTCGATCTGTTCGCGCCCCACGCCACCGAACGCGACCCGCCGGCAGCGCGAGCGCACCGTCTCAGGCAGCATCGCTTCTCGAGCGGTGATCAGGATCATGACGACGTGCTCCGGCGGCTCCTCCAGCGTTTTCAGGAACGCGTTGGCCGCCTGCGCCGTCAGCGCGTCCGCCGGGTCGACGATCACCACGCGCACGCGGCCCTCGAATGGCGCGCGGTAGATGACGTGCTCCAGCCGCCGCACCTGACAGATGCGGATCTCCTGCGACTTGTCCTTGGAGTGGTCCTTGTGCTCGGACTCGTCGCAGAGCCCGCCGATGTTCATCGTTTCGACGTCCGGGTGTTTGCCCTCCGCGATCATCCTGCACGCGCGGCACTCACCGCAGGGCCGCGTGTCCTGCCCGGTGCAGTTCAGCGCCTGCGCAAACGCGCGCGCCACCGTCGCGCGGCCCACCCGCTCCGGTCCGGCGAAGAGGTAGGCATGCGAACGCCTCGCCTCGTCCGCGACCGCACGCGCCAGCACCTCGATCGCCTTCTCGTGCCCGACGATATCCCAACTCATGCCAGCAATGCCTCCACGACGCGCGGCATTAGCTCCTCCGCGCGTGCGACGTTCGCGTCCGGGTTCGTCGTCGAGAGCGGCTCGATGAGCACATAATCGTAGTGTAGGATGCCGTCGGTACCATCGCTACTCATCCACGTCGCGTCTGGGTATTCCCACAGGTCGAACTCGGCCTTATCCACGCGGATGCGATCGCCTGGCTTGGCGCCCGCCAGCCGCAGCGATCGGTTGATCCCTGCAGTTCGAACTGGCCGCGCAGCATCTCCATGCCCTGCCGCTTCCAGCGCGGCACGCGCTTCTCCAGCATGAAGTAGTCGATCACGAAGACGTCGCCGTCCTTCTCGACGCGTGGCACACGCCGCGGCGTATCGACGTAGGCGACCGGCACGCCGCGCTGCTCCAGCTCCCACACCTCCGTCAGGCTGCAGGCGCTCCCGTGGTGGCAGTCGCCCATGCCCATCAGCACCGCGTCGCTTTGGGTGGCGATCTCGTCCAGCATCTTCAACCTCGGCGCCAGCTTGGCGGCGTTTGTCTTCGTCGTGCTCATCGACATCACTCTTCGAGCAGAACCGAAGGTTCTGCAAAGCTGACCCGCAGGTCAGCCCCACACATCCGCGCGCATCAGGTCTTCGTACGTCTCGCGACGGCGCACCAGCCGCGCGTTGCCATCGCGCACCAGCACGCACGCCGGC
>JADFRJ010000160.1 GCA_022561355.1 Chloroflexota bacterium
GGCAGCCGAACCGGAGCCGGCAGTTGGTGCGCAACTGCAAAGCTGACCGAAGGTCAGGCGAACCGGAGCCGGCAGTTGCGCCGCAACTGCAAAGCTGACCGAAGGTCAGCCGAACCGGAGCCAGCAGTTGCGCAGCAACTGCAAAGCTGACCGAAGGTCAGCCGCTTGCCGCTATATCGCAGGCTCGATACCATGCCTTCGTTATGGATCTGAGCAGAACGATCATCGATCTGAAAGAGAACCCGAACATCGAGGACTTCGGCCCGGGCGACACCGTGCGCGTCCATGCCAAGGTCGTCGAGGGCGAGCGCGAGCGCACTCAGATCTTCGAAGGCGTCGTCATTCGCAGGCGCAACGCCGGCTCCAGCTCCAACTTCACCGTCCGCCGCATCACGCACGATGTAGGCGTAGAGCGAACGTTCCCCATCTACTCTCCCCGCGTGGAGAAGGTGGAAGTCATTCGCAAGGGCAAGGTCCGCCGGGCCAAGCTCTACTACCTGCGAGGCCTCACCGGCCGGGCCGCCCGCATCAAAGAAGCTGCTCGTCAGCGCTAGGCCGCTCGCTGCCGCGAGCAGCCTGCCGTTCGCTACGCGAACGGCTGACTTCCGTTCCAGCCGACCCTTCGCGCGGCACCGCCCGTTCCCAACGCAACTGGGCTGCCGTTTGCAAGGCAAACGGGCAGGCTGCTACGAAGTAGCAGCCCTGAACCCTTCCAGCCTGGCCAGCCGTTTGCAAGGCAAACGGGCAAGCTGCTACGAAGTAGCAGCCCTAGACCCTTCCTATTCGCCTTGCTACCCTATGTCACACGAACAACTTGAATCTAGGAGCATACGTGGCAATCCTTCCTATTCAACTCGCCGGCGATCCCGTCCTTCGCCAGAAGGCGAAAAAGGTGAACAAGATCGATGACTCCATCCAAAAGCTCATCGACGACATGATCGAAACCATGCGCGACGCCCCCGGCGTCGGGCTCGCCGCCAACCAGGTCGGCAAGGCGTTGCGCGTGATCGTGATGGAGATCCCGGAGCTGGACGACCGCGAGAACCCGATCAAGGATCTCTACGTGCTGATCAACCCCCAGATCGTCAAACGATCGGGAGAACGCCTTCTTGATGAGGGCTGCCTCTCCGTTCCCGGTTACAAGGCCGTGGTGCCCCGTTCGGTGAAAGTCACCGTCAAGGGCCTCAATCGCGAAGGCAAACAGATCCGTATCAAGGCGGAGGACGACCTCCTCGCCGAAGCGATTGAGCACGAAGTCGACCACCTCAACGGCATCCTCTATTTCGACCATCTCGACAGCATGGACGACCTGGAGAAGCTCGAAGACGAGCCCGCCGCCGATGAAGCGGCCGGCCAGGACGAAGTCCAAGCCCCCGCTCAGAGCCGCTCATGAACTTGGCAGAGATCTCCTTCATCATCATGCTGGCCGTCATGGCGGTCTTCTATCTGATGTTCATCCGTCCCGCTCGGAAGGAGCAGGACCGGCAGGAGAATACGATCCGCGACCTCCGTGTGGGCGATGAAGTAGAGACGACGGCGGGCTTCATCGGGATCGTGAGCGATATCGACACGCCGGAAGAAGGCCCCGTCCACATCACGCTCGATTTCGGAAACGGAATCGAGATCCGGGCGTTAACCACATCAGTGCTGCGCCGCATCGCCAGCGCCGATGAAGGCGTCCAACAGGACGGCGCCCAAGAGCATCAGGAGGACCCTCAGGCCGAGGAGGTTCCTGAGGAGGCGAAGAAAGCCTAACCATGCGACTGTGGAATTGGATCGTCCTCGCTGGCATTATCGCGATCGCGGTTTTGAGCGTCATTACGGTCTGGCCATCTCAGCCGGACCGCTACCTGCCGGACGCCATCCCCTGGCCGGAGGGCAAGGGGATCAAGTTCTCCTATCCTACCATTAAGGGCGCCAGCCTCGGCCTCACCTCCATCGAGCGGCGCGCCATGAGCCTCGGCCTCGACCTGCGAGGCGGAACGCGCCTCGTCATGGAACCGGAGGAGGGTATACAGGTTGAAGACCTTGACTCTGCTCTGGACGGCGCCGTCAAAGTCATCGAGCGTCGCGTCAACGAATTCGGCGTCGCGGAATCTGAGGTCAACCGCCTGGGTGACAACCGCATAGCGGTGCAGCTCCCCGGCATCAACCCTGAAGAGGCCATCCGCCAGATCGGCCGCACCGCCCTGCTCCAGTTCTGCGAGCCCGTCGTCGACGACTCCGGCAGCGTAGCCATCCTCCAAGCGGGCCTCGTCCGCTACCAGCCACAGACCTGCCAGGCGGTCCTGGACGAGCAAGGCAACATCGTTGTCGATCCGGGAGAATCTGATGGTGAGGTCGTGCCGCCGGGCGAGATCGTGTTCGTACCATGGGCGAGGCAGGGCGCTCCCGGCGCGGCCGCTAACCCCCGCGACGACGACATCGTCTGGAAGCCTGCCTCCGGCATCGTCGAAGGCGTCGAGCTGGCGCTCAACGGCGAGTTCCTCAGGCCCAACACCTCCGTCCAAATTACGGGAACGGTCATCTCCGAGCCAACGCTCTTTTTCGAGTTCCGCGCCGAAGGCGTAGACATCCTGGAGCAGGTTACAGAGAGGCTTGTGACCCGCAACTATCCGCTGGCGCCCTTCCTTGATGGCGAGCCCATCCGCGACAGCAACAACCTCGTCGTCGCCCCGGAGGTGACTGGTGTCCTAACTACTGGCAGTGGCATCATCACCGGCCTCGACCTGGAAACGGCACAGGACCTGAGCACGCTGCTCAATACCGGCGCCTTCCCCATCGCGCTGCGGATCATCCAGCAGCAGGACGTCGACGCCACGCTCGGCGACGCTGCCGTGCGCAACAGCGTCATCGCCGGCGAGATAGCCCTGCTGCTGATCATGGCGTTCATGGTGCTCTACTACCGTCTCCCCGGCCTTCTCGCCGCGCTGGCCCTGATCGTCTACACCAGCATCGTGCTCGCCATCTTCAAGATCTGGCCCGTGACGCTCACGCTCGCCGGCGTTGGCGCCTTCGTGCTGTCGGTCGGCATCGCCGTGGACGCCAACATCCTGATCTTCGAGCGCATGAAGGAGGAGCTGCGTGTCGGCAGGAACCTGGTCGTATCGCTGGAAGACGGCTTCAGCCGCGCCTGGTCATCGATCCGCGACAGCAACATCGCCACCTTCATCATCTGCATCATCCTGTTCTGGTTCGGCGACCAGTTCGACGAGAGCGCGATCCGTGGCTTCGCCATCACGCTTGGCATCGGCGTTGCCGTCAGCATGTTCTCAGCCATCACGGTGACACGGACGTTCATGCTCGTCGCCGTGAGCAACCAATGGCTCGCCCGGCGTCTCTGGCTCTTCACGCCCGACGCGCAAGACACCGGCCAGAGCGGCGCGCAGGGCGTCCCCGCCGTGGCGGGAGGTTCCGGTGGCCGATAACCGAGAAGACCGCCCGGTCATCGACCTCGTCGGCAACCGCCACTGGTTCTACCTGTTCTCGGGGCTCATCCTGCTCATAGGTATCATCGCGCTGCTGATCCCGCCGAGGCTGAACCTCGGCATCGATTTCCTCAGCGGCTCCGAGTTCACGGTGCGTTTCCAGGAGGAGGTTTCGCAGGGCGACCTCAACGACGCGATGGGCGACTTCGGGCACTCTGAGGCCCGCGTTCAGGGCACCGGACCCAACGAGTTTCTCGTGCGGACCGACGAGCTGCGAGGCGCCGGCGACGCCCCGCCCGTGGGCCCCGCGCCCGTCTCCGAGCGTGACGAGATCGAAAACTCGCTGATCGAGCGCTTCGGCCACCTCTTGGACGCCGACAACGTCGTCCAAGACAACTTCCTGCAGTTCGACTCCATCTCCGCGACCGTGTCCGGAGAGATTAACGTCGCGAAGTCGTTCTGGCAGGGGCGGCCTACTATCCTCACTTGGCCACCGTCCATCTGTTGCGGCATCACGGGCAACGCCATCACGGCCGTCGCCTGGGCGTCCGCCGCGATCTTCCTCTACTTGTGGTGGTCGTTCCGCGCGATGCCGAACTCGTTCCGGCTTGGCACCGCCGCCGTGGTCGCCCTCATCCACGACGTCGTGATCGTGCTGGGCGCCTTCTCCATCCTGGGCAAGACTATCGACGCCGAGATCAACATCTTCTTCATCGCCGCCATCCTCACCGTCGTCGGCTTCTCCGTCCACGACTCTATCGTTGTCTTCGACCGCATTAGAGAGACGGTCGAACGGCAAGAGGCCCGGACGTTCAAGGAGGCCGTCAACAGCAGCCTGCTGCAGACCTTGACGCGCTCCCTCAACACATCGCTGACGCTCGTCTTCGCCATCCTCACGCTCATGCTCATGGGTGGCGCCGGTATCCAGGAGTTCCTCTGGGCCATGCTGATCGGCACCATCGCGGGCACCTACAGCAGCATCGCCATCGCCGCGCAGATCCTCGTCTCGTGGGAGGAGGGCGACGTGCCCCGACTCTTCCGCCGCATCACGGGCCGCAGCGAACAGGTTCAGGAGCCTGAGCCTGAGCTAGAGCCTGACCTGGCGCCAGAACCCGCCACCGCGGACGCGTAACTAGCCCGAGTCCTAATCCTTCGCGCCAGCCTTCAGGTCTCGCAGCAGCCGCTCGAACGACTTCTGATACGCGTCGTGATCCTTCCAGGCGCTGAAGTCGCCGATGTGGCGGGTGCGCCGTATGCTGGCTGCCCAGGCGGCGTCCGTGTCCATTACTGCCGAATCGAGCCGGATAGGAAAGAGCACCGTTCGGTCCTCGCCTTTCTCCTTGGCGTTCTCCTCTTTCTCAAAGGCGCTCTCAACTTCGTTCTCCACCCAAGGGCTGTTCACGGATTCTCCTGACAAGATCAGCAGCAACTTGTCGTGCAACCGAATCGCTTCGTCGATACGCAGGCGAAACTTGTCGCCGATGCGCAGGTCCTCGGGCGCGAACCAGCAACGCACGCCCTCGCCTTGCAGGTCAGCATGTAAGCGCTTGGCGAATTCGTCGTCCTTGCTGGAGTAGCTGATGAAGCAAGAATAGAACTCGATCGCCTCTCCGTAGGTGGCTCTCGCGAAATTGATCAGTTCCTCGGACGTACCAATGCCGCGCAGGAACACGTCCGGCAATGGCCAGGACATCCTTAGCGTACGTTCGTCGATTGAGCTTGGGCCTTCGTGTAGCAAAGTTTCCAAACCCCGAACGTCGCTGAGGTCAACGTCACACAACACTGTGCTGCCTAGTTCCGCCTTAGTCAAATCGGCCCCGTTCAATGAAGCGCCGGTCAGATTGCAGTAGGACAGCGATGACTCGGATAAGTCAGCATCCGAGAGACTCGTTACGGTGAGGTCGGCATCGAAAAGCACTGCTTTGTGAAGGTTCGCGGAGCTTAGATCCGAATTAGCTATGCAGGCCTGCATGAGGTACGCCTCACGAAGGTCGGCACCCGAAAAATCAGCACCTTGCAGATAAGCGGCCTTGAATTGCGCTCTTCTTAGATCGGCACCTGCCAGCCGGAGGTCCTTCAACGAGGCCCCTTCTAGGTCCAGCCTCTCCTCAGGATTCGCCTCCCGCCACTCATCGATAGCTTCCTTGCCGCGCTTTACGATCTCTACATGTTCAGGATTCGCCATTGCTATCTCCTTCCGCCGCGTTTCGGTACTGTCCTAGTCTAGCTCCCCCGCAGCACGCGTTCGTCGCCGACGCGGCGCGTGACGCGCTCTTGATCGAGGTGCTCCAGCAGCGCCTGCGCGTACTTGCGAGAGGTGCCGAACATGTCGCGCACCTGCGCCAGCGTGACGGTACCCTCGCTGCGCAAGTGCTCGGTCACGCGCGAGACCATCTCTTCGTAGGCATCCGCGCCAAACGTGACCTCGCCCGCCGTGACC
>JADFRJ010000161.1 GCA_022561355.1 Chloroflexota bacterium
GCGCGTTCGGCGCAGTCGACGCGCTGCTCCTGGACCCGGACGGCCTGCCGCCCGCGAGCGAGATCGTGCCGGTCGTCTTGCTGGCCTTCTTCATCTTCGACGTGATCATCCTGCTGCCGGAAGCTATCGCAACGCAATTGAGCTTCGACGCCTCCTATGGGAGCGGCGCTGGAGATCGTCACCTCCATCACGAAGGCAGCTCATGAGCGGGATCTGGCTGGTTAGCTACATCGCCCTCTGGGCCATCGTGCTGTTCCAAGGCGTCGTGATCTTCGTGCTCCTGCGGCAGCTCGGCGTGATCTACCTAGGAACGGCCCGGGGCGTCGCCAACGATGGCCTAGCCGTCGGCACGGAAGCGCCTGACTTCTCGGTGCGCGGACTCGACGGGGAGCCGCTCAGCCTCGCTTCGTTTAAGGGGGCCCCGCTATTGCTGATCTTCGGTTCTCCGACTTGCGCGCCTTGCCGGGGGCTCATCCCCGACTTGAACGCCTTCGCGCGAGATCGAGCGGAGGAGTTGCGCGTGCTCTTCTTGAGCCGCAGCGACGACGAATCCACTCGCCGGTTCGCCTCCGAACAGAGCATCGAAGTACCGATCGCAGCGCACCCTGATGAGGAACTGCCCAACAAATACGAGGCCCGCGTGACGCCGTTCGGATTTCTGGTCGACGACGGCGGTGTGATCCGCGCCAAAGGCCTGGCGAATAATCGAGAGCATCTGGAACTGCTCCTGCGTAACGCGGCCACCGTGTCCTAGACATGTTATAATGGGCGACGGATATTGAGCATGTCATTCTTGAGAAAGTTCAGCGAAGGGTTAGCCCGCAAGACGTCACGACGCGGCTTCTTTGGCCGTGGGGCTGACGTAGCGTTCGGGACGCTCATCGGCGCTGCCGCAGGCACGGCGCTGCGCGCCAATCCCGTGTCCGCCGGCGCAGGGACCGTCTGCGCGTTTCCGGGCCCTCCCTGCTCTTGCGAGAACTGTCTAGCAAACTCCACCTGCGCCAAGCCCTGCGTCATCAACACCACCTGGTACGCGGGAGGCTGTTGGGTGACCGGTTCCGTGACATGTTGCGACTGCACCTGTGACGACATTCCTGGCCGTGGCTGGTGTGGCTGCGGCACCGACTGGCACGGCAACCCGGAGAATTGCCCGGACGGCACCGGCGGCTGAGGCACCCCCTAGCCGTGATCCACGCCCCGGCCGCCCCGACGACGAGAGGCGGCCTGTTACTCGTCGTGGGCCTGTTGCTGGGGTCCGTGCTAGTTGCCGCCACGCTGAACGCGTCCTGGGAGACGACTGCGCTCGTCCTCGGCATCGGGCTCGCGGCGCTCGTCGGACTCTCTCAGACGTGCAGCGCCTGAGGCTACAACGCGATCTTCACGATCGCACCCTTCGTCGAAGGGACCGAGACACATCGCCGCTGGGTCCAGCGAGCCACCGTCTACGCGATATCGATGACGATCGGGGGCGGTGCGATTGGCGTCCTATTCGCGGCGGCTGGTGTCGGCTTCACCGCACTAGTGGACGACGCAACGGCTCCGCTGGCGATCGGCCTCGGCGCGATCACGCTGGCATACGCCATCCACGAAGTGGGGCTCATTCGCCTGCCCGTGCCCGGCCGCGAGTGGCAGGTCCCGGCCCACTGGGTCAGGAACAGCTTCTACCGGAGTGCGGCCGTATTCGGAGGTACGGTAGGGCTTGGCATCTTCACCCGCGTGCCCTATGCCAGCCTGCCGATCTTATTCGCCTGGCTATTCGTGTCCGGGAACGTCACCTATGGCGCCCTGGCCGGGCTCATCTATGGGGCCGCGAGAGCGCTTTCCATCTACAGCACCTCTAACATAGAGGACACGGAGCAGCTTGTAGAACTCAACGAGCGCTTGATGGGCATCGCACCTTCGTTGCACCAGGTAACAGGCCTCGCGCTTGCTGCCTTCGCGGCGTACCTACTCCTCGCTCCCACCCTGCCCTAGCTGCGGTATACTGCGGATCATGTGGCGTTTAGGTGCCTTCGTGCTACTGTTCGCGAGCTTGGCGTTGGGCATCGCATGTGGTGACAGTGACGCCGCGAGCGACAGCGCGACGAGCACGCCGCAGCCCAACGCAACCGGCGTTCCACGAACGGATAACGAAGGCGGAGAGCCCCCGATCTTCTGGCGAACGGCGGATGACTTCGCGTCCGTACGGGTGGACGAGTCGTACAAGGTCTTGCTCAGGATCACCAGCGGCTACGACGAGGAGACGATCTCGCTCCTCGCGGTGCGAATGGGAGACGGGGAGGAGATACAGATCACCTCTAACCGTGCCGAGCCAGTCGGCGAAGACCTGCCGGGATCATACTATCCCACGTCCCTCCTGCTCTCGAAGCCAGGTACCTGGGAACTGACAATCGTAGCTGGTGAAGACGAGGCTACCGTCCAATTCGAGGTGGCTGAGCCAGTTAGCTAGAGGCGTTCGGCTAATCGCCGGAGCCAAAGTAGACGTCGTCGTAGTAGACATCAGCCGACGACGGCCCGTCATCTGACGTGCGATCGTCCCATCGCACCTCGAACAAGACACGCAGCCGATCGAAGCCCTCCGGAACAGCTCCCCATAGCTCCAGAAAGTCCTGTCGTACGTCGCGCTCAAAGCGCACCCATTCGCCAACGCGAGGCTGCTCTTCTGACACCATCACATAGCGGGCGTTGCTGATAAACGTCGGCTGCTTTTCCACGCCGGCGAGGATGTACCTGATCTGGTGATTTCCAACGCCAGCAACCTCGAGCGGAGCGTTATCAGCGTCCCACACGATGACGACAGCCTGCAGATACTGAATCGGGCTACCTTGCTCCCAACGCTCGACGAAGTACTCAGCGGATAGCGCTTCCGGGAAGACATCGCTGGCGACCTCTTGGGTCAGGCCATAGACGCGCACCTCGCCGCCATCATCAGACCTGAGTTGCAGGAACGCGCTCTGATCGCCAGCAAACGCTCGCTCGCCGCTGATGGAGAACGGTGTGCCCCACGCGGAGCTGTCCAGCGAGCACCAGGGTTCTGGCCCATCTTCGAAACCGCCGTTAGCGAGAAAATTACCGTCTGCCGCAACAGCTTCTGTGATCGCGGGCCGCTCGCATGGGGTAGTCGTCTCCGGTCCGCCTGTTTCGCTGCCGCAGGCGGCAAGAAGCGCCGCGGCTAGGAGAGCCAGCGAGAGCAGGTGATTACGTCGCATCGTCGAAGATCTCCGGCTCGAACGTCACCAGGTCGCCGATCTGGAGGTCCCAGGTCTCGATCACCCCAGCGTTCACCTCCAGGACATACTTCACGGGCTCGCTGGGGCTAATCCCGGTCAAGACCTCACCATTGTTCGCCGCGGGGTGTGGGACGTTCTCCGTCAGGTCAACCACGGTTCCATTCGTTGATATCCAGACGAAGTCAAGCGGAATCAGCATGTTTCTCATGTGGAAGCCGGGTACGCGCTCCTCAGTCATGAAGAAGAGCATGCCCGCGTCGCCGGCCAGCGATGCCCGGTCGCTCAGCCCTTGTCCACGCTCCTCAGCCGTAACCGCCGTGTCAGCCTGGATCACCAGTTCGCGAATATGGACTTGAACGCTCCCCGGTGGCGTTGGCGACGGGACAGCTTGCTCTGTCGCGACAGGCGTGCCTTGGGCCCGCTCACCGGGGTCACCACAGCCTGCGATGACAAGAACAGCCAGACCCAAGAGCGTAACCAGCGCGCGAAGGGACATGGTCTGCTTACGGTGGAAGCTGGTCTACCAGACCTGCGGTGAACTGCAAGATCAGCGCCGCATCGATGGCGTTGACACTGCCATCGCCATTCGCGTCGGCGTTGGCTTCGCACGAAAGCGAACCGACGAGGCCCGCGACGAGCTGCAGCACCAGCGCGGCGTCGACCGCATTCACCTCGCCGCTGCAATCCGCATCGCCCTGAGAGAGGACGATGATGCGCCCGAGTTGCAGCGTCGGATGGATCGCACAGTAGTAGAGATAGGTGCCCGGCGAATCGAACGTGTACTCGAAGGTGCTGCCGTCCACGATCACACCAGAGTCGAACTGCGGCGATAGCGTCGGGCTACTGCAGGACTCACCACACTCCGTCACCGTGTGCCCGATCGCCGCAGGCCCGAAGTCCCACTGCACGGTTGTGCCGGGTTTGATCGTTGTGTCGCAGACCTCCCCTTGGAACAGCGGGCCACAGAACCAGATATCGCCCACGGCAACCGTTGTAACAGCGGGACTCGCCTTGCGGAAGCACTTCATTGCGTTCACGTCGTCCGCGACGCGCAGACCAAGCTGGCCGGCGCTGAAGTGCACGCTTGGCCCAGGCCGCAAGATGGCCGCCCCGCTAGCACCCAGGTCGTCGAGCGTCGGCGAATCAGCGGTCAGTGAGAACAGGATCGTGTCGGCGTCAGGGTCGTACAGCGTCCCAAAGCCGGCATCGGAGATGCACAGCCCGTCGATGTCGTCGCCGGGCTGCAGTCCCAGCGTCTGGGCGGATGCATACAGGTCTGGCTCGACTCCCGCCGTCCAAAGGATGTCGGCAGGGCCGAGGCCGAATGCAGCCAGCGACGGGGAGCCCTCCGACAGCGAGAAGAGGACCGTGTCGTCCAGCATGCCATCACCGAGAATGTCGACCGCGGACGGCGGCTGCTCGTTCAGCGCGTCGAGGTCGTCCGAGCTTGGAAGTTCGATCAATCCCATCGCATGGCTCGTCGGGCAAGAGCCTTCGACGCCATCCCCATCGAAGAAGAGGACGTTCGTCGCATCCGCATTCGTCGCGAATTCGTCGGCCTGAGGTTGCGCAGGCGAGCAGGCGGCTTGCTGAGCGACGCCGCTGCCGCCTAGGCCGGTGCTACCAGGCGCGACCGAGAATGCAAGATACCAGTCGTTCTCCTCGAAGTCTTCGCCGAAGGAGAGGGCGTCAAGGTTGTCTTGGTCGCCGTCCAGGCCGTCATCGCAGCCATCCGAGGTCAACCCCAAGTTCTCGCAGGGGATGAAGACCGGCAGGCCCGCTCCTGAAACGCCGCCGGCGCCAATGAAATCGACCGTCAGGACGAGATTGCCAGTGAGGGCTGCAAAGCCACCCACCTGCAGGAAGTACGTGGTGTCCGCCTGGAGCGTCACCGTCAACTCCGATTGGAACCCAGGTAAGTTATCGTCGTTGCAGTCTAACCCTACCAGCGAGGCAAGGTCGCTGCCCGTGTAGATCGCTAGGACGGTGTCGAAATCGCTCCCCGCGGTTGAAGCCATCATTGTCCCCGCCGACGGTGTGGTGAACGTAAACCAGACAGTCGCGCCCATAGCGTTGAAGAAAATGCACCCTGGTGGGGTCAGCTGCTCGCCCTCTTCGACCGTTGCGTCGGCCGTGCTCTGCGCGCCGCTGAACGGAAACGTTTCGATGGGGAACGCGCCAGCGAAGTCGTCGTTTCCTTGCGGTGAAGGCGCGCGCACGCCAAAGCCAAATAGGTCCGCTGGGTGGGCGCCGGACGGGCCGCCGGCGGCGACCGAGAACGTCGGGTCCTCCGGTAGCGCCGGTCGAATCGGTGTAGACGTAGGCGTCGGAGTGATCGGTGTGGCGGTTGGCGTTGGCGGGCAGACCTCCACAGGGCAAGGCGTTGGGCTGGGCGTAGGCGTCTTGACCACGCCTATGGTGATCGAAATGCTCTCCACGCAGACTTCTGCGGGGAAGCCTGGCACGGGGTCTCTTGGGTCGAGGCCCGGCAAGAGCAGGGGAACGCACGGGTCCAGCTCAGCGCCGTAGGTCACCCCCACTGGCGGCCAAGCATCGATTGGCACCTGGGAACCGCCCTCGACTGGCACGATACGGATCGGGTCCTCA
>JADFRJ010000162.1 GCA_022561355.1 Chloroflexota bacterium
CTGGCGCAGCGCTACAAAGATGACTATGCAAGCGCATCCGTGCCGATGCTCCCTGTGGTGAGCAGCGAGAGCGAAACGAACCGCCAGATCCTTATCTACAGCGTCGTTCTTGTCGCGGCGAGTTTCGTTCTTGTGCCCGTAGCCAGTATGGGCCTCTTGTACGCAGTAACGGCGGCCGTTCTCGGCGCGGGCTTCATCTACTACGCGGTCCGCCTCTGGCGGAAGCCGGGCGATAAGGCGAGCATGGCGCTGTTCTTCTACTCTCTTCCATACCTGGGCTTGCTCTTCGTCGCGGCCGGCGTGGATCAGTTCGCACGTTTCTAGCGATCGGGATCCTCGTGTCGCCAGCCAAGCTGACTCGACTAGCCGTCCTACTGGCGGCGTTAGCCTTTGTCGCGTTCGCGTGTGGCGGTGGAGATCGGTCCGAATCCGGTGTGATATTGGATGTGACCGGCAGCTCGCTGACGCAAGTTGAATCGTTCACGCTCCTGGCTGATGACGGCGAGGTGCTGACGTTCGAGATCGCGCCGGACGCATCGAAAGACGTAGCCGAAGGCTTCTTCCCGGGCCATATGCGTGGTCACGCCCTAGCGGCCGAGAACGTGACCGTCTTCTTCCGGGAGGAGGATGGCGTCCTCTTAGCCCTACGTCTGGAGCACGACTGAGACTATCCGAGCGCTGCCTCGATCGCGGCTGTTAGCTCTTCAGGGCTGGCGGCGCCTTCGATGCGGGCGGAGATGATTCCGTCAGCATCGAGGATGTAGACCCACGGCTCGGTCTGCAGGTTCCACTCCAGCGTTGTCGGCGCTACCACAGGGCCACCACCATCCGCCGTGAGGAGTTGGCCATCATCGTCTAGCCCGAACGGCTCGATGTGGATGAACGAGACCTGATCCGCGAAGTCTACCTGGATCTCCTTGACGTTATCGAGGACGGGCCCGCAGAAGCGGGTCGTGCAGAACGCCGGCGTCGCGAAGATCACGACGGCTGGCTTGCCGAGCGTGACCGCCTCGGCGATCGACGTCTCGTAGAAGACCGTATTGGGTTCCTGGTCTGTGCTAAGGCGCTTGATGTTCGGCTCGTCCGCCAGCGTGAGGTTCTCTGAGGCGGGCGCGGCATCGCCGACGTTGGGGAAGGCGCTCTCTTCGAGGACTGGGAACGAGAACGTCACGAGCGTCTCCTCGCCGTCCTGGGTGAGGACGACCTCGACGGTCCACTGGCCGGCGGCATCGAAATCGACGTTGGCCGTGTAGAAGCCATTGGCGTCCGGGATGGCGTAGATGAAGATAGCCTGCTGTTCGGATTTCAGCTCCTCGCCGAAGAAGAAGCGGAGGAAGACGTCCTCGTCGAGGATTGGACTGTTGTCCTCATTGAGCAGCGCCATCGCGAAGCGATTGGGCCCGATCACCAACTCCGAGTTGCCGGGAATGGGCACGAGGCCTTCGTTGTCGAGAACGGCGGTCGTGGGACGTTCGTCAGGATCGTCCGAGCTGCCGCAGGCGATTGCCGCGATGCTGGCGAGGATGGCGAGGATGATCAACACACGGAGCATGTTTGGGATCCTTTGCATAAGTCGATAGACCGATTAGCTTCGCTCGAATGGTATCGCGTTCGAAAGCGTGAGGGGAGTGACCTTGACCACGCCGAGTGACACCGCCGATAATGAACGTGAGCGAATTAGCGTACTTAGTACACTAACTGATGATGAGAGTCGGACTGGCCCAGATCAACACGACTGTTGGCGACCTAAAGGGAAACGTCGCGAAGGTCCTGGAATACGCGCGCCAAGCACACGGTGAGGGGTGCGATGTGGTGGCGTTTCCGGAGCTGACGATCACGGGCTATCCGCCCGAAGACTTGCTGCGGCGGGGAGGTTTCGTCAAGGCCAATCAGGAGGGGCTCCAAGAGGTCGTTGCCCAGGCGCCGACCGATCTGACGCTTGTGGTGGGCTTCGTCGATGGCACCCAGCCGATCTACAACGCCGCAGCCGTCATCGCGGGCGGCCGGGTCCAGGGAGTCTATCGAAAGCAGCTGTTGCCCAACTACGGTGTGTTTGACGAGCAGCGCTACTTCGGAAGTGGCGCAGACATCCCCATCTTCGACGTGTCCGGCGTGAGCATGGGCGTGAGCGTGTGCGAGGACATCTGGGAAGCAGACGGGCCCGTGAGGGCGCAGGCTCAAGCGGGCGCCCAGGTGATGCTGAACATCAACGGCTCTCCATATCACATGGGCAAGCAGAGTTCCCGCCAAGAGATGCTCGCCGAGCGCGCGAGGGAGAACGGCGTGGCCGTCTGCTACGTGAACCTGGTGGGCGGGCAGGATGAGCTGGTCTTCGATGGCGGCAGCATGGCGCTGGACGCTCGAGGCGAACTGATCGCCCGCGCGGCGCAGTTCGGGGAAGAGCTGCTGGTCTTCGATGTGGGCGGGGGCGCGGCACGAGGCCGCATTGCCGAGCCGCTGGAACTCGATGAAGAGGTCTACTCGGCGTTGGTGCTCGGCACCCGGGACTACGTCAGGAAGGTCGGCTTTGAAGACGTGCTGGTTGGCCTTTCGGGCGGGATCGATTCCAGCCTGGTTGTGGCGGTCGCTGTCGATGCGCTTGGGGCCGAGCACGTGCACGCGGCATCGATGCCATCACGCTTCTCATCGGAAGGGTCGATCGCCGACGCAAGAGCGCTGGCTGAGAACTTCGGCATCGAGCTGCGGGTGATCCCGATCGAGCCAGCGCACGCGGCGTTCCTCGATATGCTGGAGCCTTCGTTCGCCGGCACGAAGCCCGGCGTCGCCGAAGAGAACGTGCAGGCGCGCGTCCGCGGGAACGTGCTGATGTCGCTCTCGAACAAGCTCGGCTGGCTCGTCCTCACCACCGGAAACAAGAGCGAGTACGCGACCGGCTACTGCACACTCTACGGCGACATGGCGGGCGGCTACGCTGTCATTAAGGACGTGCCCAAGACACTGGTCTACCGCCTTGCCGAGCATCGGAATCGGATCGCCGGGCGAGATATCATCCCGCGGGCGGTGATCGAGAAGCCGCCTTCGGCCGAACTGCGCGAGGACCAGCTAGACGCGGACTCGCTGCCGCCGTACGAGGAGCTGGACCCGATACTGGCGGCCTATGTCGAAGAGGAGCTGAGCCTGGAGGAGATCGTCTCGCAGGGGCACGATGAGGCGCTGGTGCGGCGGGTGGCGCAGCTCGTGGACCAGAGCGAGTACAAGCGCCGCCAGTCGCCACCAGGCGTAAAGATCACCCCGCTCGCGTTCGGCCGGGACCGGCGGCTGCCTATCGCCAACCGATATCGCGGCTAACCACCCTCACTCTAGACCTCCTCCCGGGAACCTTTTGCATCCGCCTGGTGTATAACAGGTAGCCAGGGTAATGGGCGCTCATCCACGAAGGGAGGCAGGTACTGGAGGACAGTGACCTCGCCCGGCTAGCGCAGCAAGGTGACCGCTCGGCGTTCGAAGCCCTCGTGCAGAGCTACGAGGAGCTGGCGTTCCGCGCGGCGTATCTCATCGTGCGCGACGAAGACGATGCGGCGGACGCCGCGCAGGACGCGTTTGTCCGGGCGTATCGGGCGCTGCACACGTTCGACACGACCAGGGCCTTCCGGCCGTGGCTGCTGCGCATCGTGACGAACGTCGCGCTGAACAGCACGCGGGCATCGAAGCGGAGACAGGCCGCTAGCGAGCGGCTTGTACCCGGCAGTGAGCCAACGCCTGGGCCAATGCAGCCGGACGCGGCGGCCGAGGCTGCCGAGCAGGCAGAACGGGTCTGGGAGGCGATTGGCGGGCTTTCAGACGACGACCAGAACCTGATCTACTTGCGGTACTTCCTCGAGAGTTCGGAGGCCGAGGCCGCGGAAGCCATCGGAAGGCCGGTAGGGACCGTGAAGTCGCGTCTGCATCGTGCTCTGAAGCGCCTGCGGCAGGTGATCGAAGACCACTATCCAGACCTGCAGCCACAAGCCGCAGGCCAGCCAGTACGGGAGGAGAAGCATGAGTCAACAGCTAAGTCCTGACTTCAGCGGCATTGACGCGCTCCTGCGCTCCTCCGCGGCGGCCTTCAGCTATCCACGGACGCCGGATATCGCCACCCGCGTCCGCGCACGGCTCGACAGCGAACCGTACCCAGTATCGATCATGGAGAGGGTGTGGGAGGCGATGCGCCGGCCGGTCTTCCGTGTAGCCACTGCCTTGTTGCTCGTCGCCGTTGTCGCGGTAGCCTCGGCGCTGGCGATTCCTCAATCGCGAGAGGCTCTCGCGGACCTGTTTGGCCTGAGCAGCGTGAAGATCGAGGTTGGCCCCGTGGAGGGTCCGCCGCCACCCGTCTTGAGCCCGGATAGCTTCGCGTCGCCCGCGACGCTAGCGAGCGCGCAGGAGGCAGTCGCGTTCGAACTACGGCTCCCCGCCGAAGATGGGGTTCGCATACTGCCGGATGCGGTCTACATCGAGAACATTGGCGACCCACGCGTTGTCATCCTTGTTTATGAGAGCCGGGATTTCGACCTATATCAGAGGTCGTTCGGCTTCTACGGCAAGGGCTTGCCGGATGCTGACCTCGCTCGGGAGAGCGCCGTCCACGGCCAACCGGCGATCTGGATCGAAAGCGGTGGCCACATTGCCCGGTCGCTGGACGCTGATGGGAGGTTACTCATCGAGACAGAGCGGACGGTCAACCGAGGGACGCTGCTTTGGGAAGAAGGCGGCATCTCTTACCGGCTGGAGACCGGCCTGTCTGAGGACGAGGCGATTATTCTGGCCGAGTCAGTTCGGTAGCCGCGGAACGGCTCCGGCGGGAGCGGTGTAGTTGTGGTGAAGCCCAGAGAAGGAGGCACTCCATGATCTACGCCAAGATCAACGAACACAAGGCCGCCAGCCGTTCACGCGCGACTTGGCTGGCAGCGTTGGCCGTGGTCACGCTCGTGGCTGCTGCCGTAACTACGGTTCTGCTACTTCCGCGAACAAGTGAGGGTTCTGACATTGGGGGCGTGATCACGTATCGTTCGCAGGAACGCGACGTCACCGTGCGGCCGAGTGGAGAGCAGGTCGCGACACGGTACGTCGAACCGGCAGCGCAGGCCACGACGAGCGTCCAGGGCGTCTGGATCGCGCCGGATGCCACAACGGTAGCGTTCGTCGATCAGACGGACGAAGGGACATGGATGGCGGTCTGGGAGCCATCCGGCGTAACACGGCTGGCGCAGTTAGCCGGACCCGATTCACCGTTGCTCGTTGGCCAGGACAAGACGGCGGCTCGGGCGGCAGACGGTGTACCACTCCTGGCAGCATGGTCGCCGGACGGTTCGCGGCTCGCGTATGGAACGGCCACTGACGGTCAGGATGTCTTCCACATCGTCGAGTCAGGTGATTGGTCTGAGCGGAGCTATGGCCTGAGTGATGGTTTCGTCGGAGAGCTGGCCTGGTCACCGAATGGCGAGCACGTAGCAATCTCTTCCTACAGTCGCGATGGCCAGGACCACACGGTCTACGTCGTGGCCGCCGATGGGTACGAGATGACAAAGCTGGTCGATGGCTGCTTGATCGTGTGGTCGCCTGACAGTCGTTACCTGGCTGTGCACCGAGATCCGTACTACGAACCCGGCCTATGGGTGTTCAGCATCGATGGGCTGGAGCGGCATCAGCTATCCGACGAAGTAGGCGCGACGGCGCTGGCGTGGCTGCCGGAATAGCCAGCAGCGGTACCTATTCCGAGGACATCCTCACCGTGGCGAT
>JADFRJ010000163.1 GCA_022561355.1 Chloroflexota bacterium
TGGCGCAGCCGCTCGACTTCGTCCGGCGCGTAGTCTTTGTAGTAGACCTCCATCGCGACCATGCCTGCCGCCTTCAGCTCCGCGAGCATGTTATCGATGTTCTCTAGGTCGCGCGGATGGGCGATGCACGGTATACCGCCCATGCGGACGATCGTCTCGACAGCTTCGACAGGCGTCATCTTGTCGCGCTCGACGTAGGCCGGCCCGTTGCGCGCGATGTACTTGTCGAACGCCTCCTTGATCGTCGCCACTTCGCCATTGTCGAGCAGCGCTTGGGCGATGTGCGGCCGGCCGACGGACGCATCGCCGGCGATACGCTGCACCTGTTCCCAACTGATCTTGTTTCCCATCTCCTCCAGCTTCTTGACGATCCCCTCTCCACGCCCCAGCCGCCCATCCCTGAGCTTCTTCAGGATCTCCTGCAGCTCGGGCTGGCCGGGATCCAGGAACAGGCCGAGCATGTGGACCTCCGCCCCTGGGATGTCCGTCCCCAACTCCACGCCCGGGATGAGCGTGAAATCGGGCTCGATGGCGGCCCGCGCCTCCGCGAGGCCCTCCGTAGAGTCGTGGTCGGTCAGCGCCATCACGCGCACGCCCTGCTCGTAGGCCAGCTTGACCAGGTCGGCCGGCGATAGCACGCCGTCGGAGGCCGTGCTGTGGCAGTGAAAGTCGCCCCTAGACACCATCCCGTTCAAACTCCCTATCGACTCTCGTAATGCTCAGCGCCCGCCCCGTGGACTCATCGATATCGATCAGCACAGCGTTGAACTGCACGATCTTGCTCTTTTCGGCTACGGGCAGGCGGGCTGGCATCCCCGTCAGAAAACGCCCAATCACGGCGTCGACCTCGACGCCGATGATCGAATCCTTTGCGCCTACCATGCCGACGTCTGTCACAAATGCGGTGCCCTCCGGCAGTATCTGCGCGTCCGCCGTCGGCACATGCGTATGCGTCCCGACTACGGCGGTGACGCGCCCGTCTAGGTAGCGCCCCATAGCGACTTTCTCGCTCGTCGCCTCGGCATGCATATCGACGAACACGATGTCGTTCTCTCCAACCGACTCCAGCTCCGCGTCGGCGGCCTGGAACGGACAGTCGATGGCCGCCATGAACGTGCGGCCTTGTAGGTTCAGCACGGTGACGCCCCCCTGCCTGAGCAGGCCTCGTCCGGGCGCGCCTGCCGGGTAGTTGGCAGGCCGCAGGATCGCGACCTCTTGCTCAAGCACAGGGATGATCTCGCGCTGGTCCCAGATGTGGTTCCCGGAGGTGATCACATCCGCGCCGGCTTCGAACAGCACTTGCGCCGTCTTCTCGGTCATCCCGCGCCCTGCGGCCAAGTTCTCGCCGTTGGCGATCACGAAATCGATAGCCAGCTCGTCCTTGAGCGCGGGCAGCAAGGCAGCCACGGCCTGGCGGCCGGGCTTGCCCATCACGTCGCCGATCATGAGGAGCTTCACGGTTGCTCGGACCCGAAGTGCGCCGCCGCCTACCGGGCGTACTCGACCGCGCGCGTCTCACGCACGACGGTCACCTTGATCTGGCCCGGATAGTCGAGCGACTCCTCGATCTTCTTGCTGACGTCGCGCGCGAGCCGCATCGCGTCGATATCGTCGATCGTCTCTGGCTTCACGATCACGCGTATCTCGCGGCCGGCCTGAATTGCGAACGCCTTCTCGACTCCCTCGAAGCCGTTCGCAACGCCTTCCAACGCCTCCAAGCGCTTGATGTAGAACTCCAGCGTTTCCTGTCGAGCGCCCGGCCTGGCGCCGCTGATCGCGTCCGCGATCTGGACGATCACCGCCTCGACTGTCGTCGGCTCCACTTCGTCGTGGTGCGCCTCGATGCAGTGCACCACCTTCTCCGGCACCTTGAAGCTCCTGGCCAACTCCGCGCCCAAGAGCGCGTGCGTGCCCTCCACCTCATGGTCAAGCGCCTTGCCGAGGTCGTGGAGCAGCGCTCCGCGCCGGCAAATGTCCACGTCAGCCTTGATCTCTGACGCCAGCATGCCCGCGATGTGGGCGCTCTCAATGGCGTGCTGAAGCTGGTTCTGCCCGTACGAGGTGCGGTACTTCAGCCGCCCGAACGTCTTCAGCACCTCCGGGTGCAGGCCAGCGCATTTGGCCTCGATCGCGGCCTCCTCACCAGCAACAATGATGGTTTTCTCCACCTCTTCGCGCGCCTTCTCCACCATCTCTTCGACACGCGTCGGATGGATCCGGCCGTCCTGAACGAGCCTGGTCAACGCAACACGCGCGATCTCCCGGCGCACCGGGTCGAAGCAGGCGAGCGCCACCATGTCGGGCGTATCATCGATGATCAGGTCGACACCCGTCGCCGCTTCGAGCGCGCGGATGTTGCGCCCTTCGCGGCCTATAATGCGGCCCTTCATCTCATCGCTGGGGATCGGGACGACGGACACCGTGGTCTCGCCCACCACATCTGTGGTGAGGCGTTGCATGGATGATGCCAGGATCTCTCGGGCGCGCTCTTCCGCCTTCTCTTTCGTCTCCGCCTCTATGAGCCGGAGGCGCCTGGTAGCATCTTCACGGATCTCGCTGTCCAACTCCTTTAACAGCAACTCCCGCGCCTCATCCGCCGTGAGGCCGGCGACCCGTTCGGTCTCCTTGATTTGCTTCTGGCGAAGCTCCTCTAGCTGTTCCTTCTGTTCAGATACCTGATCCCGGCGCTGCTCAAGCTCTTCCGTGCGGCGCTCTTGCGCTTCTAGCTTGCGGTCTAGGCTCTCCTCTTTGCTGGCTACGCGCTGCTCTTGCTTCTGGACGTTCCCAAGACGCCCCTTAAGCTCTGCCTCCGCCTGACTCCGTAGCCGAATTGCCTCCTCTTTGGCTGCAAGAACGGTCTCCCGTTCACTTGCTTTTGCTTCCTCCAGAATGGCGGCGGCACTTCGCTCCGCACCTTCCACCTGGCCTTTGCTTACTCGGAACTTTATGGCGTATCCGAGAAGAGCCCCTACCGCCAGCGCCACGGCGCCGATAACGACGCTTATTACGATGGCCACTGGCTTACCTCGCTTTCTATACGCGGTTTCTATTCGATACGTGAAATTCCTTTCTTAATCTGGGATCTCATCTCATGATACGTGCCGCTTACAAAAAGTGTCAAGAACACGTAGCTACCGGCGATCGAATCGATGCCGTCAGTCGATCGGCGTGCCGTCCGGCTCCCCGCCTAACTCCTCCCAGCAGCGTTCGATCGTTTCCTGAGCCACACCGTAGTCGAAGCCGCGGCTGGTCAGGAAGCGTCCCAAGCGCTCACGGAAGGTCTTGTATTGCAAGCCACGGAGCGACCGCAGCTTACCCGAGGCCGCCTCGTACGCGGCCTCGTCGTCGGAGATAGCGGACGTGGCCTCGTTCGCCACCTGCGGCGCGATACCCTTCAGGCGCAACTCGCTCGCCAGCAGACGGGCGGAGCGGGGTCTCGACGACTGGCGCGTTTCGGTCCAGGAGCGCGCGAACGCCTCGTCGTCGACGTAGCCCAGCTCTTTCAGGCGGCCAACCGTCGCGGCGATGATCTCCGGCTCGAAGCCTTTGCGCTTCAGCCGGTCTCGCAGCTCGTGGACGCTCCGGGGCCCGTACGAGAGCATCCGAACGGCAGTGTCCATCGCCCGCCGTCGCGCATCCGTCTCCGCCAGCTCAGCCAACTCTGCGCTCGTCACCGTTCTGCCAGGGCGAATGCCCCGCTCCGCAGCCAGCTTCGCGCTGAGCTCCAGAACCGGCTCGCCATCGATGAACACGCTCACGCGCCCTCGCTTGCGTTCGACGTCCGTCACGATCATGGCGGCTCCGGTTGCGTGTTCGAGTCCGCCTCCTGTGGGGCCTTCAGATAGAAGACTTCGCCTGGGCTGAGGCGCATCGCCCACATCGCTACGAGCCCCACGATCGTGATCCAGATGATGAAGCAGAGGTGGATACCGATCGCGTACCCCCCGGCGAGCGCCCGCCCCGCGCCCAGCAGCACGATCAGCTCCTGCGTCGCCACCTCGTACGGGCCGATACCCAACGGCGTAATCGGGATCGAGACGGCGAAGTTCGCCGCCATCATGATCAACAGGTAGTCGGCGAAGTCCAGGCTGAGGCCAAACGCCTCGCCGAAGATCCAGTACGAACACCCTTCAAGCAGCCAGCCCCCTATCGACAGCACCATCGCCGGCACGGCCAGCCTCGGCTCGCGCAGCGTCCGCATGCCGTCCAGAAAACGGCCGGCCATCGTCGAGGCCGACTCCTTGACGTCGTCTGAGAACCAGCGGAAGGGGTAGGCGCCCATCAGCCGGTCCGGCCGCACCCAGCGCGCGCCGGCGAGGCCCAGAGCGAGACCGAATAGAGCCAGTCCTGCCATGATCCAAAACGGCACGCGCAGCACGCCCGGTATCGACCCCAGCGAGAACGCGAACACCAGCAACAGCACGAACGTCAGGCCGTCCAGCAGCGTCTCCACGACGATCACGGTTGCCGTCAGCTCCGAGCGCGGGATCTTATAGCGCTGGGAGGTCGTCTGGATGCGCAGCACGTCGCCCGCCCGCAGCAGCAGCACTGCGTTTGCCATGTTGTGAACCAGGAAGATGCCCAGCAGGCCCAGAAAGGGGACGTTCCGGTGGCCGCCCAGGAAGATGCGCCAGCGCGCCGTGTGCAGCACCTTGGAGATCGTGAACACCACCAGGGCCAACGGCACCCAGAGCCAGTTCGCCTCCGGCAACGTCGTCAGCGCGTCGCCGATGTCGACCCGCCACGCCAGCAGACCGAGGAAGCCGCCGGTCAGGGCGAGCTGGAACCAGATGCGCGCCGCGCCTACCCGGCCCTTCAGCACCAGCGCCTGCTCCCTCCGCTACGCCGTCTTGGCATCACTGAGTGCGGGTGACCTTCGGTCACCTTGCAAGAGAAACCTCCGGTTCTGCTGGCTGCCGACGCTAGCATAGACACGCCCGCGCTTGGAACGCAACAGGCCAGGGACGTTCCCGTACCCTGGCCTGCCGATAGCTGCTGATGGCCGTCGCTATTCGACGAGCTCTTCTGCTGGTTCCCTCTGTTCCTCGTGTTGCTCTTTCTGTTCCGCCTGATCCTTCGGCTCCGCACCAGCCTCCGCCTCCGGTTTCGGAACGAGCCCGGAGGCCACGCGGATCTCCTTCTCGATCTCGGCGGTGAGCGTCGGGTTCTCCCGCAGGTACGCTTTCGAGTTCTCGCGGCCCTGGCCGAGGCGCAGGTCGCCGTAGCTGAAAAAGGAGCCCATCTTCTTGATCGTCTCCAGCTCCACCCCCATGTCGAGCAGGCCGCCTTCGCGGCTGATGCCCGCATGCGTCTTATCGAACATGATGTCGAACTCGCCCTGGCGGAACGGCGCCGCTACCTTGTTCTTCACAACCTTGGCCCGCACGCGCAGGCCGATCGGCGTCTGCTGCTGCTTCAGCGTCTCGATCCGGCGCAGGTCGATGCGCACCGAGCTGTAGAACTTCAGCGCCCGGCCGCCGGGCGTCGTTTCCGGGTTGCCGAACACGATGCCGATCTTTTCGCGTAGTTGGTTGATAAAGATCACCGCCGTTCGTGAACGAGCGATCGCGCCCGTTAGCTTCCGCAGCGCCTGCGACATCAGCCGCGCCTGCAGGCCCGGCAGCGAGTCTCCCATCTCGCCCTCGATCTCCGCGCGCGGCACGAGCGCCGCGACGCTATCGATAATGATGACGTCAACCGCGTTGCTGCGCACGAGCGCCTCCGTGATCTC
>JADFRJ010000164.1 GCA_022561355.1 Chloroflexota bacterium
TCGTCCTAGGTTTCGGCGCTGTCCTGTTCGACGAAAGGTCGTTTACCGTCATCCTGCCTCTCGCCGCGTTGGGAGGCGACAACATGCTGAGCTTCAGCATATTGGTGGATGCCACCGGCTTCGGCACCACCGACTGTCTGCCGGACAACGGCTCGATCAGCTGTGGCGTCAGCTCCTGCGCCTTCTCTCCGTTCCGCAACGGTGACGTCAGCTGCAATCGCACGACGGACAGTATCGACGCTGCGCTAGTCTTGCAGTTCACGGCGGGCCTCCTTGGCTCGCTGGACTGCCAAGATGCTGCTGACGTGAACGGCGACCTCGAAGTCACCAGCGTGGACGCGGCACTCATCCTCCAGTTCACGGCGGGACTGGTCGAAGAGCTCCCAGTTCCGCAACGGTGACGCCAACTGCAATCGCGCGACGAACAACGCGTTTGTGACGCTGTCCTTCAATGCTAACGTGCGGGTTAGCTTGGCCAATGCTTCGCATGGGCTGGGCTGACCGAAGGCAGGCGGCTCGCCTACGGCGCGCGACCGGTCAGCCGTCGTCGCGTTCGCCCTGCCCCCATGGCACGCCCCACTGGAGCACGAAGATGATGTAGCCAAGGATCGTGATGAACTCGAAGGCCGTGGTGGCGAAGTGGCCGCCGAGCCTGCCGGCCGCCCAGCCGCCGACGAGCAGGTCCACTATGACGAGACCGAACACGGCGAGATGCATTGTTAGCGACATCGCCGCCATGCTAGCGAGGCTCGTGCTGGCGCTCAAGGACGCTGGCGCCTAAAGAGGTGTCGGTTGCAAGGCACCACCGTGATAGAATCGCCCCATGGCCAAGCATGTGTTGGCATTGGACCAGGGCACGTCCAGTTCGCGGGCCGTCCTCTACGACGAGGCCGGCGTGGCCGTCGCTGTCGAGCAGCGCGAGTTTCCGCAGATCTACCCGCAGGCCGGCTGGGTGGAGCACGACCCGGAGCAGATCTGGAGGTCGCAGCTTGAGTGCGCGCGGGACGTGTTGCGCGTCTCCGGCGTCCGTCTGGAGGACGTGGCGGGCATCGGCATCACGAACCAGCGCGAGACGGCGATTGTTTGGGAGCGGGCGACTGGGCGGCCGATCGCGAACGCGATCGTTTGGCAGTGCCGCCGCACGGCGGAGCGCTGCGACGAACTAAGACGCGCGGGCGTGGAAGCGAAGGTCAGAGAGCGAACGGGCCTCCTATTGGACGCCTACTTCTCCGCCACGAAGGTGCAGTGGCTGCTCGAGAACGTGCCCGGCGCGCGCGCGAAGGCCGAGGCGGGCGAGCTGGCGTTCGGCACGGTCGATAGCTGGCTGATCTATAAACTAACTGGCGGACGGATGCACGTCACGGACGCGACCAACGCGTCGCGGACGATGCTCTTCGGGCTGCACGGCGAATGGGACACCGAGCTGTTGGAGACGTTCGGCATACCAGAGTCGATGTTGCCTGAGGTCGTCGATTCGAGCGGTGTCGTGGCTGAGACGGACCCGGAGCTGTTCGGCGCCTCGATCCCGATCGCCGGTATCGCCGGCGACCAGCAGGCGGCCCTCTTCGGCCAGGCCTGCTTCCACTCCGGCGATGCGAAGAACACCTACGGCACCGGCTCCTTCCTGCTGCTCCATACTGGAGAGACACCAGCGACGCCGGACAAGATGCTGGCGACTGTCGCGTCGCGCATCGGGGGCCGTTTACAGTACGCGCTGGAAGGGAGCATCTTCGTGACGGGCGCGGCGGTCCAGTGGCTCCGCGACGGTCTCGGATTTTTCGATGACGTTGCTCAGATTGAGGCGCTCGCCGGGTCAGTCGAGTCGAGTGACGGCGTGTATCTGGTGCCGGCGTTCGTCGGGCTGGGCGCGCCGCATTGGGACCCGTACGCGCGCGGCACAATCCTTGGCCTGACGCGCGGCAGCACGAAGGCCCACATCTCACGCGCGACGCTGGAGGCGATCGCGTTCCAGACGCGCGACGTCGTCGAGGCGCTGGAGGCTGAATCGGGCACGCGGTTGGACGTGCTGCGGGCGGACGGTGGCGCATCGCGGAACGACCTGCTGATGCAGATCCAGGCGGACGTATTGGGCCGGCCCATCATGCGCTCCGCCGCGGCTGAGGCCACGGCCCTCGGCGCGGCATACCTCGCCGGCCTCGCCGTTGGAGTCTGGCGAGGCCTCGACGAGCTGGCTGCGTTGGCCACGTTCGACAGGACGTTCGAGCCGGCGATGAGCGCCGCACAGCGAGACGAGCTGTATGGTGGGTGGCTGCGCGCCGTCGAACGAGCTAAAGGCTGGGCCTCGGATGGCTGAGAAAGGAAGCGACTCTATGGAGCGACTCAAGGGAAGCGTCGCCATCGTGACCGGCGCGGCGCACGGGATCGGGCGCGCGTTCTGTTTCGGCCTCGCGGCGGAGGGGGCCAGCCTGTTAGCGGCTGACGTACAAGACGACAAGACGAAGGCCGTGGTGGACGAGATTACGCGGTCTGGCGGCAAAGCGATCGCTGTCCATACGGACGTATCGAGCCTGGAGTCGACGGAGGCGATGGCGCAGGCGGCCCTGGAACGCTTCGGGCAGATCGACATCCTGGTTACCTGCGCGGCGATCTACGCGACGCTGGAACGCAAAGACTTCGTGGACATCCCGCTGGAGGAGTGGAACAGGGTGCTGGCCGTCAACCTGACCGGCGCTCAGCTCTCCGCTCGCGCGGTCCTGCCGAGCATGAAGGAGCGAGGCTCTGGCTGCATCGTGAACATGGGCTCCGTGAACGCCTACATCGCTCCCGCCGGGCGGGCGCACTACAGCGCGGGCAAGGCAGCCCTGGAGAACCTGACGAAGACGCTGGCACGCGAGATGGGGCCGTTCGGGATCAGGGTGAACGCGCTGTCGCCGGGGCTCGTCGAGCACGAGGGCACGATCGTGCCTCAGGAACGCTACGATCGCCAGGCGAGCGAGCGAGCGCTACGCCGGGAGATGACGCCTGAGGACTTGATCGGGCCGCTCGTATTCCTCTGCTCCGACGACGCAAGGATGGTCACGGGGCACAGCCTTGTCGTGGACGGAGGGCAGATTTTCCGGTAAGGGCGGGCGGTAGAGCTGGCAGCGAGGGCTGGGGTCAGGCTTCCGAGGTCTGGCCGTTCCGCTCCAGGACGAGAATCGCCAGGATCCCGTACGTGGCCACGTCGATCACGGCGTTCCATGCCTGTGTCATGGCGGCCTCCACCGGCCCGATGGAGCTAGCCGGCATCGTGTCGTAGGGCAGCGGCAGCAGGTCCATCGCCACGTGGCTGGCGACGAGCACGGTCGCCAGCGCGGCCGGCTTCCCCACCTCCCGCGCCTTGGGGCGCCGTCCGCGGAGCAAGGAGAACCCGGCAACGGCGGCGCCGGTGGCCGCTCCCACGATCAGCGGGAAGATGGGTTTGTGCGTGATCACCTCGTGGTGGAGGGAGCGGACATCGCCGTTCTGAACGTAGCCGGCCAGGAAGTCGACGTCCGGCAGGCTCGCGGCGCCCATCGCGAGCGCGAAGGCGCCACGCGACTCGAGGCCGGCAGCGCGCGCCAGCGCGTAGCCTATGATGCTGTGTCCAAGCGGTGTTGCCATAATTGTCTCGCGATTAGGCGGGCCCTTGCTCCTCACGCTCAATGACCAGGGCGCTGCCGTCCCAGATGTAGTATCGGTGCAGCAGCTGGCTCGGCACCCCAACGTCGCCGGGAGCGCGCACGCCCTCCGTGGTCTTCAACTGGCCATTTTCGATCGTAGCCAGGATGCTGGTTTCGGTCGTTGCTCTCAACAGCTCCTCTATTTCATCGTCGGCATTGTAGCCGAATACGAAGATGGCGAAGTCGCCGCCTTCCCCTCCGGACGAGACTGACACGATCGCCTCGTCCGCACCCGATCCGGTCAGGTCCGCATACATATTCCGGCTCGGGTCGACGACTCCACCGGTGGCCGCGAGAAACTCGCTCAGCCCCGGCTGTCCGGCCAGCTCCTCCAGCCGGATGTCCGGCGTCTCTGCCGGAGCGACCGTCGCGGTGGCCTGAGGCTGCCCGGTCGCTGTCGCTTCGCCGCCGTCTGAATCGCCGTTGCAGCCGGCCAGCAGGGCCAGCAGCGCGACGAACAGCAGCATCCGGCTCAGTCCGAGCATCCTGCCTCTCAGTTGCGGTTGGTACTACCAGTGGCAACACCGGCAGTTCACCCACCCGACATAACGCGCCACCTGCGCCAAACCACTATACAGCATGAGTTACGGGCCTCGCCACAGCGGCATAAGGCTGCGTATTTGGGCCACGAACGCAGGCCCGAGCCCCTGTGCCCTAGCCGCTTAGAGAACTCCGTGTGATCGCGGGAGTTCGGGCCCAACGGTGCGCCTCTTGGATCCATCGGTGTGCTAGACTCACGAGCACAGAAAGGCGGCCAACATGAAGGCGTCAATTCTTTCCGGTATCGCGTTCGCTATCGTCGCGCTAGCTCTGGTGGCTCTACCTGCCGATGTTGGCCCCGGCCGAGCAGAGCCAGACAGTGTGAGCGCTGGAAACTCTCTTCCTGGCGACGTCAACTGCGACGGGGCAGTGAATTCAAGAGATGCCTTGTGGGTGCTTTGGTTCGGCGCTGGCCTCCTAGGCGTTCTGCCTTGCGCCGAGCATGGTGATGTCAACGGAGACGGCACCATCAGTCCTCTAGACGCCGCCCTCATCCTGTAATTTGATGCGGGCCTACTGAACGCCCTGGGTCCTTCGCAGCCCCCAACATCAACGCCAACGCTGGTACCAACTAACACGGCTTTGCCTCCCATCACACCATTGCCTCCGACGGCGACACCGTTCACGCCGACGGATACGCCTGTTCCGGCGGCTGAGCTTGACCTCTCGGGAACATGGGATGCTCACTACTCCCTCTCGTGCGCGGCGGTCTTCGAACAGAAGGCGGCCGTACTCTCTGCGGCGGTCAACTGCGGAGCTTTGGCGGCCGGTACGCTGAATGGGTCGGTCGATACGGCTGCCGGCGTCTTCTCTCTCTCTGGCCAGCTCGGCGCGATGACGGTAGGGCTCGAAGGGCTGATCGTCGATGACGATTCATTAGGCGGCACCTACTCGGCGGTTCCGTTGACCGAGGCGGGGACATTCGTGGCTGTCCGTGTAGATTCAAACTCAGGGACGGAGTTGGACGGCGAATGGGTCCTCATGTTAGAGGACATCTTCTCGGATGGCTGCACCCTTGAAATCGAACACCTCGACGGGGACTTGACGACCAGATTGGACTGCGAGTCGCTCACTCCCGCCTCGGGCGTCACGCTAGAAGGCACGCTTGATGGCAGCGCGATTACGCTGTCGGGACCGTTCAGTCTTCTTGGCGCCAACACGCTGTTGTTGGAGGCGACTGTCTCCGAGGACGGAGATTCGATCGCAGGCACCTGGGAAATTTCGCCCCTTGGCCTATCAGGTGGCTTCACGGCTGCGCACCTGGCCGAAGGCGCGGGGAGTCTGCCACCGCCAGAGCTGTGGTGAGATGCGCGCTCGGTCAAAGGCGCAGTACCTCTTCTACGTTGAGCAGTTGAGTGTAACGTCGGCCTGGCGTCCTCTCCCCAGGCACACCTGAGAAGACCGCTTAGCGCGGCATCGGGCTAGCCTTATCCTTCGCCCGCCAGGCGCCGCCGCAAGACCGCCGACGAC
>JADFRJ010000165.1 GCA_022561355.1 Chloroflexota bacterium
ATCTGAAGGTCGACAGCGCCACCCCGCTCTCGGCGCAGATTGAAGCTGTGATGGCACGTGTAGGATGAATCTGGTCCAAGCTTAATCAGAACGTAACGAGCGCGGGCAGGCTACCTCTCTGCCTTCGGCTTATCATGGTTTTATGGCCACCAACAACATCTGCATACGCCAGGCAAAAGAAGCAGACCTGGCGCAGATCAACGACATCTACAACTACTACGTCATCAATACGCCGATCACGTTCGATTTCGAACCGGTGCGACCCGAGGAGCGCGCTCTGTGGTTCGAACGGTACGACAAGAACGGGCCATATCAGCTCTTGGTGGCGGAAGGGGAGGGACGGGTGCTTGCGTACGCGGACAGCCACGCGTTTCGCGCCAAGCGCGCTTACGATACAACCGTGGAGTTCACGGTCTACTGCGCGCACGATGCCACGGGCAGAGGTATTGGCACTCACCTCTACACCGCCCTGTTCCAGGCGATAGAAGGACAGGACCTGCGGCTTGTGATTGCGGGCATCACACTGCCAAACGAGGCGTCCCTCAGGCTACACGAGCGATTCGGCTTCACGCCTGCCGGCGTGATGCACGAAGTGGGTAGGAAGTTCGACCGCTTCTGGGACGTCGGCTGGTTCGAGAAGCGGCTCGGCTAGTCGCTCCTGGCTCCGCGCATCTGGGAGAACGCCCGTGGCGGCTGCGCGGCGATTCGCTCGGCGATCCTCTGCGCGGCAGCTCGCGGCGTCCCCGTCGACGCGTCGACCTCGACGTCGTACGTCACGCCAGCATGCACGGCTTCGTAGTGTCCGCGCCCCTGTCCCACAATGCGGTCGCCACGGGCCCGCTCGCGCTCTTCGATGACTTCAACGTGGCACTGGATGGCGACCAGGTAGGCCTCGATCCCATCGAGCGCTTCCACCAGATCGTCGCGCCACTCTGGATAGAGGAGCACATGCTCGAAGATCACGTCGTTTCCCGCCAGCGCCAACGCCGCCAGTGCGCGGTGCATGCCGCGCACAAGACGGTGGCCCGCCTCACCGAACTCGATCGTGACAGACTGATCAGGCTTGTCTGGAAACACCCAGCGTACGGCAGCTTGAGCGCCACCGGAGTTCTCGTTGGTGCGCTTGCGCCAATCCAGGGCCATATGCCCCTCCGGACGGAGCATCGCTGTGAAGGAATCGATGCCTGCGAAGAGGTAAGGCTTTGGCAAGAGCCGCTGGAGCTCTCTGGCGATGCTGGACTTGCCCGCGCTGGATGCGCCGTTTAGTACGATAACGCGGCCGGCCAGGCCACTCATGCGCCTAGCGTAACTGCCGCCTCGAGCGCGACATCGATCATGCGATCGATGGCGGGCAGGAGTTCGTCGTCCGGCAGGCGCTCGTGCTGTCCGGCGCTGTTGGCCGCCGTGAGAATGCAGCCAGCCTCCAGGCCGCGCAGCGCCGCAACGGTGAAGACGGCGCTGGCTTCCATCTCTTGAGCGAGCACCCCGCGAGCCGACCAGGTCTCCGCCCAGCCGGGCGTGACGGCATAGAGGGCGTCTTCGGTCGCGATGAGGCCGGCATGGTGGCGAACGTCCGCGCCTGCGGCGGCGTCCACGAGGGCGCGCACGACTCGAAACGAGGCGGCGGGCGCATACGAGTCGCCGCCCAGATACTGACGGGTCGTGCCATCCAGCGGACAGGACGCGGTCGCGATGACGAGGTCGCCGGGGCGCACGTCCGTCCCCACGCCACCACAGGTGCCGATTCGGATGACGGTCTTCACACCGAGCATCGCCAGCTCTTCAACAACGATGGCGGCCGAGGGCGCGCCCATGCCGGTCGTCTGTACGGAGATAGCATGGCCTTTGTAGACGCCCGTGTAGCCAGCCAGTCCACGGAACTCGTTGTAGCAATGGGCGTCCTGGAGGCGCTCGGCGACGCGCTTAGCCCGGCCAGGATCGCCGGGAAGCAGCACGATCGGGGCGATGTCACCCGACTCGGCGCGGATGTGGATGGGCATCAGTCCGAGTTATCCTCCGCCCGGTAGGCTTCGTCCAACAGTTCGATCACGTGAACGACGCGGCCTTCGAGGCCGTGGCGCCGCAGGCCGGCTTCGAGTTGCAGCATGCAGCCGGGGTTGGCGGTCGCGATGACGGGCGCCTCAGTCGCGGCGATGTCTCGCATCTTGTCGTCGAGCACGCTCATCGACATCTCGCGCTGGGCGAGGCTGTAGATGCCGGCGCTCCCACAACAGCGATCGGGCGACTCCATCTCCACGAGTTCCAGGCCCGATATCGACTCAAGCAGCTGCCGGGGCGCGTTGCGCACTTTCTGCCCGTGGACGAGGTGGCAGGAGTCCTGGTAGGTCACGCGGACGTTGAGCGCTGCCTGTGGCGCCTGGACGCCAATATCAGCCACGAATTCGTTCACGTCGGTGACCAGCGCGGAGAAGCGCCGCGCCTTTTCCGCGTAGGCGTCGTCTTGCTCCATTAGCTCGCCGTACTCCGTGAGCGTCGCGCCGCAGCCGGCGGAGTTCACGACGATGGCGTCGACGCCGGCTTGGAGGAACGCATCGATGTTGCGGCGAGCCAGAGCGCGGCCGGTCACGCGATCTCCCGCATGGATGCTGAGCGCACCACAGCAGCGCTGCTCCGGCACGTCCACGACCTCGATGCCATGGCGTGCCAGAACTCGAACGGTGGCCTCGTGTGTTCGAGGGTAAAGGTGCGGCATCACGCACCCCGTGAGCAGAGCGACCTTCTTGGTGTCCGCGCTTGGAGGAGATCCGCCAGGCTTCATTTCGTAGCTGCTCGACGGCAGGTGAGGCAGCATATCTTCCGCTTCGGATAGGCCTCCCGGCAATACGCGCAGCAAGCGTGACGCTCGGAGGAGACGTTGCAGGCCGCTTCGCTGATAGGCCCGGAGCACGCCAAAGAGGAAGCTCAGGCGCTTCGGGTAGGGAAGCGTCTGGCGTAATAGCCAGGCGCGCAGGCGCCAGGAGCGCGGAGCCGCGCCTTGTTGAAGGATCATCGCGCGTCCGGACTCCATGATGCGGCCGAATGGGACGCCGGAAGGACAGGCCGTCTCGCAGGCGCGGCACTGGAGACAGAGATCGAGGTGACCCGTGAGCGCCGGCGTGGCCTCGACTGTGCCGTCGGTGAGCGCTCCCAGCAGGTGGATGCGGCCGCGCGGCGAGTCGGTTTCGATCCCGAGCTGAAGGTAGGTCGGGCACTCCTGAAGGCAGAAGCCGCAGTGGACGCAGCGGCTGAGGTCTTCTTGAGAGGGCGCGTCGTGGATCGTAGGTGCGTCGGCCACGCTAGATCGATCCCACGTATCGGCCCGGATTGAGAACGCTCCTCGGGTCGAACTCTTCCTTGAGGCTACGCATCAGCGACAGGGCGGAACTCTCTCCCCAGACGTCGAGTCGCGCTTTCAGGTCGGCTGAGGCTCGCGTCACGACAAGGGAGCCTCCGGTATCCACGGCCGCTTGGCGGGCTTGCTCGATGAAGTTCGCATACGCGTTGACATCGCTATCTGAAAGACGCGCGATCAAGATGCCAATCGTGGGGTAGGCGACCGTCCCTATACCAAGGCTCAGATCCTGGCTAAACACTTCGAGCTGGCGGAGTGCGTCCGTTGCTTTGGATGGCGGTACGCTGGCGCGGACCTCCAGCTCTGGTGCGTCATCTGACACCGCCAAAGCGTCCCAGAACTGCTCGCCCGCCTCCGCGTCCTTTCGCTCGATCTTGTTTCCATCGGCGGCCTCATTTAGCTCGCGCCGGGTTCGCTCGACGGCCGACGCCGCGCCCGAGAGCCAGTAGACAGCCCTGTTCTCAATAACGCACGTGGCTCGCAGCGCCAGGCCACGTTTCGCGGCCGCTCGTACTGCATCACAGGCCTCGATCATGTCCGCATGCGTGATGAGCAGCGTCTCCTCACGCGCGGGCAGCGGCGCGACCTTGAGCGTGACCTCAACGAAGACGCCGAGCGTGCCCAAGGAGCCAACCATCATCCGCGAGAGGTCGTAGCCCGCCACGTTCTTGACGACGCGACCGCCGGTATGGACGACCGTGCCATCAACGAGCGCGATGCGACAGCCCAGGAGCCAATCGCGGGGCCGGCCGTAGGCATGTTGCGAGGGGCCGCCGTGTCCGACCGCCAGCAGGCCACCAACCGTCGCCTGCGGCGGGCCACCGATCGGGAGAAACTGGCCCTGTTCGTTCAGCAGCGCCTGCAGCTTGGCCAACGTCAAGCCAGCTTCGACCGTGACGGTCAGGTCGGCTGGCTCATACTCGAGGACGCGGTCTAGGCGCGTCGTACTGAGCGCGATGTCGTAACGCTCCGGTACGTTGCCGAGCAGCATGCTGGAACCAGCGCCCCAAGGGATGATGGCGGCGCCATGCTCGTTGCCACATGCTAGTACGGCTGCAAGCTCTGCAGCCGCGGACGGAGTCGCCGTGAACCGCGGCTTCACCCCGTCGACGACGTGGCTCCCATCCTCCACGAGGAGGCCACCTTCCTCGAGTATTCCTTTGAGCGCGTCTTCGAGGCCTGTGATGGACAGTGTATTAGTAGACATAACTATATATATGCGGCACTAGATGTACGCAGCATTAGATATACGCATCGGGGCCGACTTGTTTCATGACGTGCTCGATCTTGGCCTGCGAGACCTCGCCGCAACCCTTTCCCGTGGGAAAGATCTTGCAGGGGTTGTAGAGGTCTGTCGAACCGAAGGCCGCCTTGATCTTTGCCATAGCGGCGATATCGTCTTCGGAGAAAATCCAGTCCATAAAGCTACGCTTTTCGAGGCCGACGCCGTGTTCGCCGGTGATCGTCCCGCCGGCATCGACGCAGAGGCGCATGATCGCGGCGCCGACTTCCAGCACACGCTCACTCTCGCCGGGCTTACGTTCGTCGAAGAGAACGTTGGGGTGAAGATTGCCATCGCCGGCGTGGAATACGTTCGCGATCGGGAAGCCATACTCCTCGCCCAGCCGGTAGACCTCACGCAGCACGGCGGGCAGCTTTGTCCGTGGTACGACGCCATCGAGCACGTAGTAGTTGGGCGCCAGACGGCCCAGGGCGCTGATGGAGCCCTTGCGTCCCGCCCAGAGCTTCTCTCGCTCGGCGGCCTCATCAGCCTCGCGGACTTCGCGAGCGCCTTCGGCGAGGCAGACGTCACGAATCTCGAGCGACTCCTCAGCGACGGCCTCCCGCAGGCCATCGACCTCGATCAGCAACACGGCGCCGGCATCGGCGGGATAGCCGACGTCCATGGCTTGCACGACGGCGCTGATGACGAGCTGGTCGATCATCTCCAGGGCCGATGGCACGATGCCACCGCCGATGATGGCCGAGACAGCCGCGCTGGCCTGGTCGACGCTGTTGAAGATCGCGAGCAGCGTGCGCGTCGCCTCCGGCCGGCGGAGCAGGCGCAGCGTGATCTTGGTCGTGATCCCCAGCGTGCCTTCCGACCCAACGAACAGGCCGCGCAGGTCATAGCCCGGCGTGTCGCCCGTCCTGCCACCGAACTCGACGAGGTCGCCCGCGGGCGTGACGACCTCCAGGCCGATCACGTGGTTAGTGGTTACGCCGTAGGCCAGGCAGTGCGGCCCGCCGGCATTCTCCGCGACGTTGCCGCCGAGCGTGCAGGCGCGCTGGCTCGACGGGTCCGGCGCATAGTAGA
>JADFRJ010000166.1 GCA_022561355.1 Chloroflexota bacterium
CTCGCCAATCAGCGAACTCTCGGTGCCGGCCAGCCACGGCTCGCCTTCAATTCGCCAGCCCGGGTGCTTGTCGAGCCGGAAGAACTCACCCGCGCGGTTCTCGGTCAACATCATGCGGCCACTGCCAATCATTGTATTGCCACGGTCAAAGCCCTCAGCCAACACCTCGACCGGATGGATATTCGAAGAGCCCAGACTGCCGGCGCCGCCTGGATGGAAAAACCAGGCGTATGGCTGGTTTTGCTTGATGATCAACGTGTTATCGTCCACAACTTCGATCGATTCAAGGATGTCGTGGTGCCAGCCAAGGCCCGGCGCAAGGTTGTCCGCGGCGTACGCCTCATACGTGGCCTTGATATCACTGGCGAGCACAGGCCGCCCGTTAACCGGCGGCTTGTCATGGAAGACAGAGTTGGCGATCGTGATCACGTACTCCAATCCCTCTTCATCAACCTGCTCTACGTTCGTGGCGAGCAACAGCTCTACTATCTGCGTGTCGAGCGGGACGTAGAAGAGGTGGTCAAACACAGCGCCGCCGAACGCGATATTCGGGATCAGCGCGGTAGCGCCAAACGTGTCTAGCGTCGGCAGCACCGCTGCGTGGGAGCCGTGGAGGATCCCGTCCTTCGTGACCTCGCCCTCATCGACGACCGTCGCGACGCCATTCGTGGTGCTGTCACTGTCGCCGCAACCCACCAGCGCGATGGCGCCCGCTCCCACGGCCGTGACGCCGGACGCCTGCAGCAGACGCCGGCGCGTGATCCGTTGTCTCAGGTACTTATCGTAGACGCGTGCCATCGCTACCTCCCTCAAGGCGGCGGCGAAGGCGCTGTCCCCGGTAGCGTCCTACCCCGCACGCTCCCCGTGACTGAATGACATTCATATACAGTGACAGGTAGCGGGCTGTCAAGCTGTGATCACGGCACCTACAAAAATGCACTATCGGCTCATTCGAAATCTTGACGCTTCAGCAGCGGCGGCCTAGAATCCAACAGCCGCCTGAAAGCGGCGACATACCATGGCCCATCGCTCCCCTACCCTGCCAGAACTGATCGACCTCGACTTCGGCGACTTCGCTGAGGACCTGCCGCTTTACGAGCAGCTCGCCCGACGTTGCGAAGGCCCCATCCTTGAGCTAGGCGTCGGTACCGGCCGGGTCGCTCTTCGGCTCGCGCAGTTAGGGTACGAGGTTTGGGGCATCGATAAGTCGGCCGCCATGCTCGAGCGCGCGCGCAGCAAGGCCGCGCCGGACATCATCAGCCGCCTCCATTTAGAGCAGGCCGACATGCGCGACTTCGCCCTCGAGCAGAAGTTCGGCCTGGTCTTCGCCGGGTTCGGCGGCTTCGACCACCTGTTAAGCCCCGACGACCAGGCCCGTTGCCTGCGACGCGTGTACCACCATCTAGTACCCGGCGGGCTCTTCGTCTGTGATCTGCGGCCCCTCCTGCACAACAGTTGGGAACTCGGAGACAGTGTGCCGATTTTCCACGATTGGACGCGCGAACTGCCTGATGAGAGCATGACGGTCATCAAAACGCATTCGGTACGGGCCGATGCAGCCCGCCAGTGCCAACGCCAGACGAACATCTACGACTGCCTCAGCGCGGACGGACAGATCAGACGCATCATCGACGAGGTTGACCTACGCTTCACAACACGCTACGAGATGGAGGGATTGATGCGTGACGCAGAACTGGAGTTCGAGCAGGTATACGGCGACTACGATCTTGGGCCGTACGACAACACAAGCGAATACATGATCACGATAGCCCGGCGTCCTGAGGAACGCTCATGATCGTCGCCCTCGACGCGATGGGAGGCGACCTCGCGCCCACCGAAACCGTGGCAGGCGCGCTCCTGGCCAAGCGAGATTTTGGCATCGATGTGGCGCTCGTAGGCGCCCCGGCTGCCATTCGCCAAGAGTTGGCCAAGCACGGAGAAACCCCGGCAGGCATAGAAATCGTCGAGGCCACCGAGGTTGTCGAGATGGACGACTCGCCGGCGCAGGCCGTCCGCCAGAAGAAGCAGGCCTCGATCAACGTCGCCATGGACCTGATCAAGGATGGCAGTGCGGACGCCCTCCTCTCGGCGGGAAACACGGGCGCCGTCATGGCGGCCGCCCTGCTGAAGCTGGGCCGCGTGCGAGGCGTTGAGCGGCCAGCCATCGGCGCGATGGCGCCATTCACGGACAAGGGCATTCTCATTCTGGACATTGGCGCCAACGTAGACTGCAAACCTTCTTGGCTCGTGCAGTTCGGGCAGATGGGCTCCGTCTACATGGAGAAGGTCTTTGGCATCGTCCAGCCGCGGGTTGGCCTGTTGAACATCGGTGAGGAAGAAACTAAGGGCAACGAACTCTCACAGGAGGTCTACTCGCGGCTCCAAGAGACCAGCCTTAATTTCGTCGGAAACGTCGAGCCCGACCGCGTGCCCCAAGGCGTCGTTGACGTTCTCGTCACCGACGGCTTCACCGGCAACGTCGCGGTGAAAGTCACCGAGGGCGTTGCCGATTTCATCTTCAGTCAGCTCCGCAAGACGCTTGCGAGCCGGCTACATTACAAGCTTGCGGCAGCCGTCCTGAAGCCCGCGCTCACGCAGATGCGCAGCAAAATGGACTACGGAGAATATGGAGGCGCTCCGCTTTTAGGCGTCGATGGCGCGGTCATCGTCGCACATGGCCGAGCCAACGCGCAGGCGATCAAGAGTGGACTGCTGCGGGCGCGTGAAGTGGCCAGTTCCGGCATGTTGGATGCGCTACGTGGCGCGCTTGAGCCGAGCGCGCGGGACGGTGCGAAGGGAGCAGCCGCCGCTACCCGGAGCCGAGACGAGACCAGAGCTTGAGCGATTCATGCAGGTCGCGCTTCTTACCCTCGTCCATGTCCACGCCTTCTAGGACGCACTGGTAAAGGTGGAGTTCCATGATGATCAAACCGACCTGCTCTACAGCGGCGCGCACGGCCAAGACCTGCGTCAGCAAGCTATCGCACGGCTCGCCCGCTCCCGCGTCATCGCTACAGCCCGACATCTTATCGAGCATTCCTTCAATTCCGCGCACCTGACCCTCGATACGGCGCAATCGAGTCTTCGCCTGCTGGTTTAGATCTGGATCAGTCATGATTGACATACCCCCTGGGGGTATGGTACCATACTATCATCAAGTGTCAAGAATAAGGAGAACAACAACAATGGCAAAGCCGAAAGACGTAACCGACAGTGACTTCGAGCAGGTAGTGCTCAAGGCCGACAAGCCGGTCCTAGTGGACTTCTGGGCGCCCTGGTGCGGCCCCTGCCGCATGGTCGCTCCGGTGGTAGAAGAGCTAGCGGATGACTACGCTGGCAAGGTGGAGTTCGTCAAGCTAAACACCGACGACAACCCGGACACTGCCGTGAAGTACGGCATCCGCAGCATCCCGACGCTGCTCGTTTTCAAGGAAGGCGAGTCTGTCGGCCAGATCGTGGGCTTCCGCCCTAAGAGCGACCTGGCAGCGCGACTCGACGCAGTCCTATAGCTCGTCACGCAATGTCGTGACTAACGACAGCGATTACGACATTGCAATCATAGGCGCCGGCCCCGCGGGTTTAGCCGCGGGGCTGTACGCTGCCCGCGCCAGACGCAAGACGCTCCTGCTGGAACGTGAAGTGACCGGCGGCCAGATAGCGCTGACCTCCACCGTCGAGAACTATCCCGGGATCGACGAAGCCAACGGCTTCGAACTCGGCCAGCAGATGCAGCGCCAGGCTGAGAAGTACGGCTTACAGGTTGCGTTGACCGATGTCACAGCCCTCGACCAGCGCGAAGACGGCCTCTATTCGGTCCAGACCAAGGACGGCGTCTACACCGCGAAGAGCGTCATCTACACCGGCGGCGCGGACTACAACAAGCTTGGCGTTCCTGGAGAAGCGGACTTCATCGGCAAAGGCGTCTCCTACTGCGCCACCTGCGATGCCGCGTTCTTCCAGGACCAGGTCTGCGCCGTCGTCGGAGGCGGTGACGCCGCCCTGGATGAAGGGCTCTTCGTCACCCGCTACGCTTCGAAGGTCTACGTGATCCACCGCCGCGACGAGCTGCGAGCCAGCAGGATCTTGCAGGAGCGCGCGTTCGCGAACGCCAAGATGGAGTTCGTCTGGGACACCGTCGTCACCGCGATCGAGGGTGCGGCAGCCGTCGAGCGTCTCAGCCTGCAGAACGTGAAAACCGGCGCCGCCTCGTCGCTCGATGTCGCGGCCATCTTCATCTTCATCGGGCTCTCACCCAACACGGGCCTCCTCGATGGGCTGGTCAAGATGGACGCGGGTAGGCACGTCTACGTCAACGAATGGATGGAGACGGAAGTTCCAGGGCTCTATGCGGCGGGCGACGTGCGCGTGAACTCCGCGCGCCAGGTCGTCACCGCCGCCGGCGACGGCGCGACGGCCGCCATTCGCGCCGATCACTACATCACGGACGCGTTCGGCGCCTAGGAGCGTTTTTCAAGATCGCCATGCTAAGCCTGTCGAAGCACGCGAACGTCTCGCCTTGTCGCGCTTCGCGCTCGAGTCGTAGACTTCCTCGTAGACTCTCTCATGGGAGTGGATGGAGCCCGGTGGCTTCCGCGGTCTTCAAAACCGTTGTGGGGTGGTAGCCCCATCCCAGGTGGGTTCGACTCCCATGCACTCCCGCCATCGATTTCTTGCGAAATTTGGCGGGCGGCGAGCTGGCGTCACCACGGGGGCGATCCTACACTCACGCACGGGCGAGCCGTTGTCGAAGGATGCGCTCTACCTCATGGTCCGCCGCCGCGGCGAGCAGACTGGCATCGAGCGCCTGCACACGCACGTACTCAGGCACACCTGCGCGACTCGGCTGCTTGTGGCCGGGATGCAGGAGGCCGATGTCAGGGTGCTGTTGGGCTGGAGCCGTTTTGGCGCCTAGCCGTCCGACGGATGAAGAAGGAAGCGTGTGAAATTCGGTGTCGTGAGCCATACTTCGTCGATGTTCTGATAGGCCGACAGGTTAGCTCTTCCGACGCCCTGAACAAGCACTGCCCAGTCGAGTTCCGTTTCGGCAACGAGTAGAACGCATCGCCTCGCGCCTCGCGTAGCAGCAGAGAGTTGCTTGTTTGCCTTGGCCAGCCGCAGGGCTGGAACCTCCAGAAAACCGCTGGGCTTGAACTCCGTAGATCCGGTCGATATTAGCTCTCTCTTGGCCTCTGGCGGCAACATTACGCGCTTGATCTCGATCGCCACAAGATCGTCATTGTCGGCGTGAACACAATCGTAGTCATAAGTGCCGCCTGCCGGTCGATGGACGTTCGAGTTCGGCGGCCAGTTCCAATGCGCTAGTAGCTTCCCGACTTGCTCGCGCTCCTCGTACTGTTCCACGTCCTCACGCCAATTATCAGTGCGGACTTCTCCCATGACTATTCCGAGCTCGTCTACCCAGTACTCGCGCCCATCGGGCCCCGTGGTCTTTCTTGGTCTAGGCATTGCAATCTCTGGAGGCATTCTACCAACGGCAACATTAGGAGTGGTCGCCACCGGCCTCTCTCCTTAACCGCCATGCCAGCTTCAACGCAGAATCAGTTTGCCGGTCGTCGACGCTTCACTATCGAAGACTGCGGTTTGAAGCGTGACCTCGGTTTATGTGAGAAGCGTTAAATGGTACAGAACTACTACG
>JADFRJ010000167.1 GCA_022561355.1 Chloroflexota bacterium
TGACGGGCATCTGGATGCTCTCGATGGTCGCTGTCGGCTGGTTCGGCGCGTACCAGATCGACCAGGGGGCGCTGACGGGCGGCGAATTGACGAAAGTCATGCTCTTCCTCACGATCTTGCAGATGCCGGTCCGGATGCTCGGCTTTATCATCATGATGTTCGCGCGCGCCCAATCCGCCGGCGAACGCATCTACGACATCCTGGACGCCGAATCGGCTGTCCAGGAGAAGCCTAACCCCGTCGACCTGAAGGAGCTGGAAGGCCACGTCGTGTTCGAGAACGTCGGGTTCTCGTATGACGCAATTAGCCCTGTGCTGCGCGGCGTCGACATCGAAGCGAAGCCTGGCGAGGTGATCGCGTTGCTCGGGCCGACGGGCTCCGGCAAGAGCACGGTCGTCAACCTGATGCCACGCTTTTATGACGTAACGGAAGGCAGCATCAAGATCGATGGCGTAGACATTCGCGACGCGACGCTGAAGTCGCTGCGAGAGAACATCGGGACGGTCCAGCAGGATGTCTTCCTCTTCTCCGCAACGATTCGTGACAACATCGCCTACGGGGTGGTCGACGCTACGCAAGAAGAGGTCGAGCGCGTGGCCAAGGCGGCGCGCCTTCACGACTACATCATCAGCCAGCCAGAGGGCTACGACACCTGGGTAGGCGAGCGCGGGTTGACGCTCTCCGGTGGCCAGCGCCAGCGCATCGTAATCGCTCGCACACTGCTCACCGACCCGAAGATACTGATCCTCGATGACTCGACGTCGAGCGTCGACGCGGAGACCGAGCACCTGATCCAGCAGGCGCTTTCTGAGGTGATGAAGGACCGCACGACGTTCGTGATTGCCCAGCGATTGAAGACGCTGCAGACCGCTGACCAGATCCTCGTATTGGAGCGCGGGCGGATTGTCCAGCGCGGCACCCATGAGGAGCTGATCGAAGAGGAAGGTCTCTATCGCGAGATATATGACCTCGAACTGCGCGACCAAGAAGAAGCATACGAACGCACGCGGGCTGACACGAGCGCCGCGCCTTCGCCGGCTGGAGGGGGCGCCTAACCAATGCACTTCGGAGGCAACGTAGGTTGGAGCGGACTGGGCCCGCGAGGGGGCATGGGCGGCTTCCAGCGCCTGCGCGGAGGCCTGGACGGCTGGGATGACGAAGAATTCGGCTCGGTCTTCGACTACAAGGTTGTCCGCAGGCTGATAGGCTACCTGGCGCCGTACAAGCTGCGAGCGCTCATGGCCATCGTGGGGATGCTGTTCTACATCGTGACTACCCGCTTCCAGCCGATCATCTTCGGGGTCCTCCTCGACGCGGCGTTGGATGGAGACCTGGCTGGTGTGAACCGCGCCGGCCTTATCTTCATCGTGCTGGCCGTGGGGGCCGGGTTATCGTCCTTTCTCCAACTGATCAATACAGGTTGGATCGGTCATCGCGTGCTATTTACCTTGCGCACCCAGATGTTCGACCACCTCCAGAAGCTCTCCCTGCGTTTCTACGACAACAACGAGGTCGGCAAAGTCATGTCGCGTGTTACCAGTGACGTGACCACGTTGCAGGAGCTGCTGGCGACGGGTTTCATCACGATTCTCGCCGATTTTGGTGGTCTCATCGTCGTCGTCGGGATCATGCTGTACATAGACGTGCAGCTAACGCTTGTCACGCTCGCCATCGTGCCGTTCTTGGTCGCTGGCATGGGCGTTTGGCAGATGTACGCGCGCAAAGCATTCCTTCGCGTGAGGCAGGCGATCGCTGTCGTGAACGCAAGCCTCCAGGAAAACGTCTCCGGCGTGCGCGTCATCCAGAGCCTCTCGCGGGAGGGCGAGAGCAGCAAACGCTTCGACAACGTCAACAAGGACAACTTCAGCGCGAACGTCAGCGCAACTAGAATTACGGCTGCCGTCCTCCCCATGGTCGAACTGAGTGTCGCGGCTGCGACTGCCAGCGTGATCATCTTCGGTGGCTTCCGGGCGCTGAACGGCGACATGTCGATCGGCGACCTCGTTGCGTTTACGCTCCTCGTGCAGGGCTTCTTCGAGCCCGTGCGCACGTTGACGATGCAGTACACACAGCTCCAGCGCGCGATGGCGGGTGGCGAGCGGATCTTTGAAGTGCTCGACACGGAACCCGAGATCAAAGACGCTCCGGATGCCATCGTGCTTGAGGATGTGCGTGGTGAGGTCGAATTTCAGAACGTCACCCACGAGTACGTGCCAGACGTCCCCGTGCTCAAAGATTTCAGCTTGAAGGTTGAGCCAGGCGAGACGATCGCGTTCGTTGGTCCTACAGGCGCAGGCAAGACCACGGTCACAGCGCTCATTGCGCGCTTCTACGATGCGCAAAAAGGCCGGATCCTCATCGACGGCCATGACATCCGCAAGATCCAACGCAAGTCGCTGGCCAGGCGGATGGGCCTCGTGCTGCAGGAGCCATTCATGTTCTCGGGCACCGTGCTGGAGAACATCCGCTATGGCCGGCCGGACGCGCCGATGGAGGACGTTGAGCGGGCCGCAAAGGCCGTCGGCGCGCACGATTTCATCGTGCGGCTGGAAGAGGGCTACGATACGGAGCTGCAGGAGCGCGGGCAGAACTTCTCTGTAGGCCAGCGCCAACTCCTGGCGTTCGCCCGGGCCGTGCTCGCGGACCCGCGGATCCTGATCCTGGACGAGGCTACGGCCAACGTGGATACGCGTACCGAGGCGGTGATCCAGAAAGCGCTGAACGAGCTACTGCGCGGCCGCACCTCATTTGTCATCGCCCACCGCTTGTCGACCATCCGCAACGCGGACCGCGTCGTCGTGCTGGAGGACGGCCGGATCACTGAAATAGGTACGCACGACGAGCTGCTGGCGCTCGGCGGGCTCTACGCCAAGCTCTACCAGATGACCTACCAGAAGCAAAATGGCGGTAGCCCTGCCGAGCCGGGCGTTGACCAAGTGTCGCGCCCCGCCGCGACGTAGGAATAGGGCCAGACCCTACTTGACGCTCCGACGGAGCGCTTGTTATTCTTACTACAGCGAATGAGAAGAACGCCATGATTACTACGAACAGCCGCTGGACGAAGACCAATGATTTCCACTCCTGTGGGAGTCGAATGCCATTTGGCGTGGGTTGGGGTATCTGATCGAGGTACTGAGGTTTCATCCGCCGGCCCGCTGCCACATGCAGTGGGCCGTTTGTATTGTAGGGAGAACGAATTGACGACGTTAGAGGCGCCGGTCGAACGGTTGCAGGCCTTGACCGAGGGTGGCGATGTCCTGCCGCAGGAGCAATGCCCCACGTGCGGGGCCGACGTACCCGGGGGCTTTCGCTTCTGCGGGCAGTGCGGCCGCGCGCTCGCGGCCACGCTCGCTCCCGTCCCGGGCGATCTCGTGACGATCGCCTTCGTGGACCTGGAGGGCTTCACATCCTTCGCTAGCCGTGTCGATGAGGACGAGGTGCGGCGCCTGATCCGCGGCTTCCACGGTCTGGTGCGCGAACAGGTGGGCCGCCATGGCGGGTTCGAGGTGAAGCAGCTTGGCGATGGCTTCATGCTGGCCTTCTCCAGCCCCGCCACGGCCGTCGTCTGCGTCGCGGACATCCAGCGTGCAGTCGTGCCGTGGGCCAAGGATGGCGCCGCCATCCGCGTTAGCGCCGGCCTCAACAGCGGCGGCGCCATTCGCGAAGGCGACGACTTCTTCGGGCACACCGTGAACGTGGCGTCGCGCATCACCGACCGTGCCTCTGGCGGCCAGGTGCTGCTCTCGGAGGCGACGCGCCTCGCCGCGGGGTCCGTCGAGGGCTTGCGCTTCGAGGACCGGGGCCGCCGCCGCCTGCGCGGCATCGCCCAACGCCTCCGCCTGTTCGAGCTGATCTGGTGGGAATAGGCTAGCGATTTAGTCAAGCGCTACGAAGCCCCCGCCTTAGGCGGGGGCTTCTTCGTTCGTTGGCCGATGTGACGCAGAAACGAGACCTTACGAGTTCGCGGTCGTCCCTGCAATCCGCTGCAAGATTCCGAGTGCGTCGATCGAATTCACCATCCCGTCTCCATTCATATCCGCCAAGTTCGCGCATGCTAGCTCCGCAAGGAGCCCGGCTGTGAACTGGAGGACGAGAGCGGCATCCCTGCTATCCAGGACGCCGTCACAGTTCACGTCGCCTGCGATCGGGAGTGGTGTCGTAGTTGGCGTCGGAACCGATGTTGCCATCGGGGTGCTAGTTGGGGGTGTTGTATCGCCGATGCAGTTGACAGTGAGTGAATTAAGCTTGGGTTGGGTCGTAAAGCCATCCAAATGCATATACACGCTTCCTATGGCCTGTACCATGTGCTCAGGCGGAAGCAACTTGACCGTCGTAACGCTCCCAGCCTCCGAGCAGGAGAAGGTCATTAGGAAAAGTGGCCCTGTGTGCATGCTGAGGGGAATCGGAGGCAACGAGCCGAAGCAGCCAATCTCCAGCAAGCCAGGCGCGAGTTCAAAACGTGCAGGCTGCGAGGAGCGCGAGTTGCAGCCATCCCAGAGCGATTCGGCGTCCAAGTCTCCAGGGAGATACGTGAGGTCAACCCGCACGCAGTCTGGATCGCGCCTGTCAGCGACGTCATCGCCGCCGTTATCAACTCCATCGTCGCAGGTCCCGGCCCCGGCGCCGTCCTCGCTGGCTTCGTGTTCGAACGTAGCGAAGTCCAGGTCCGCGACGACGAAGTGGTAACCCTCTTCCGGGATGATCACGGCATCAATGCTGACCGTAAACATGCCCTCGGCGGGAACGTCACAGACCGCAGGCTGGCCGCTGCAGACGGCGCCTGAGGTGATGCTTATGCCCATCTCCGGCCCGCCGCTCACCGCAGAAACCGGCTGTGGTTGCGAGTGCTGGGTGAGCATGAAGCCGATCCCAGTGACCGCGAGAGCGGTCAGCACGAGTGCTTGCCCAAAGAAGAGCCGGTATCGGAGGTTCGCTATCATGAGACCTGTCCTGACTGCGAACGATAGACCCCCTGGGCGAAAAGGTCAAGCGCCTCATTAGTCCGGCCAGCTTCCCAACGCCTGCCCGCGCCAGATGTACACTCTGCCCCGCAGGCACCCAGGAGAAGCGGAGCTTCTCCAAGCTGACCCGCAGGTCAGCCTAGAACCCCGGCAGCGCATCGAGCAGCGCTAGTACGAAGATCGTAATCCAGACGACGAACAGCGCCCCGATGATCGCGCGCACGTAGGGATTGCGGTCCTGCATGGGCGTCGATTGTAACAGATCGGGCCGCGCTTCACGGGAAGCTGTGAGCAGACCCGGAGCCTTGTGCAAGCGAATTGCAGGTTAGCCGCTGACCCGCAGGTCAGCCCTGCCGCGTAGCGGCAGGCTTAGGCCACGCCGGAGTCTTCCTTCTCGATCAGCTTGTAGTCGGCCTCGTCGAGGGGGATTAGCTCGCCCTTGCGATAAGAATTGAAGAGATCGAACATGTCGCGCTTGTGTGGGCGCTTCTTGCCGATGGGGCAGGCCTCCCAGGCCTCGTAGTCCTCGTCGCAGTAGCCCGAGCGTCGCTCCCCGCACTTCGGCTGGAGGTACATCCCGATCTCCGGGAACCTGCGGTTCACCTCGGCGCGCATCAGCGATGCCACCTTACGGAACTCCCACTGGGCGCGCGTGCAGAGCCGTAGGTCGCAGATATGCA
>JADFRJ010000168.1 GCA_022561355.1 Chloroflexota bacterium
CGTGGCGTAAGGGGTGGAGAGCGTCTAATTGCTCGAGTTCTCTTGGCCAGAGGCCAGCTAACTCGTGGCCGAGCTCCCTACTCACCATGCCGTCGCCGCCGCGATGCGCTGCGCTGACGGCCTGGTGTTCGCGGTCAAGCGCCCCGACGAGCCAGGCGAGGAGCTGCCGGGCATCTGGGGCCTGCCCGCTGTCACGCTTCGGGATGGCGAGACGATAGAGCAGGGGGTGCGACGCCTCGGCGCGGAGAAGCTGAGCGTCGAACTGACGCCGCTCCACGCGCTCGCCGAGGGCGAGCAGCAGCGCGATGACTACGTCTTGCGCATGACGGTGTACGAGGCGTCAGCGGGCGGCGAGCCTAGACTGCCGCCGCGCTCTGCTGACGCAACGAGCACGCTCTACGTAGACGCCGATTGGCTACCTGTCGAAGCGTTCCAAGAAGCCGCGGACAAGGGCTCGCTCTGCTGCCAGCTGTTTCTCGCCCTCTCCCCTGGCCCCTCTCCCGCGAGCGGGTGACACCCGGAAGGCGGTGAGCTTCGTCGTTCGCACACGGGCTGCCTGACGTCCTCTGACAAGCGAACAGACGTTTACGTGACCGTAAGAGCGCGGTCGTAGTACCGCGCCCGCAGGCATTGCAGGCCCGTCTCGTCCACCTGCTCGCCCGTGTATGTGAACTCGTTCGAGCTGCTGCCGGGCGCACCGAGAGGAGGTTGGCAAATTACAGTTACGGTACCTTAGCGTTGACCGCATTCACGAGGCCCTCCGGATCTGCCACGTATACGCGAAACTCCTTCGATGAAAACGACGGCAGGCCGAAGGCATCCGGATCAGCTTTCTGCCAGGGCAGGAGCGGGCTCGGAACTGAGCGTCTTAGGCCGATCTCTACGAGGATCTGGTCTCTATCGCCCCTGCCAAGCCTTGCTAGAAGCCTCTCATATATGCCCAATTGCGATACCGTTAGGAGCCGCGCTCGGATGACATCGCGCCATCTATAGGACTTTTCGGCCGACGGAATCCGGAGTTCCAGCAGCTCATCGGTGATCTCAACCAGGCCCCTGCCCATTCTCAGCCACATGGCGGAAACCGCTACGCTCGTGACGGCGAAGAAGATAGCGCTCATCACGCCGACGCTCATGTCGCCTTGCCCAGCGAACACAACGACAACGGCAATCGAACCCGCAACGGCCAACAGCAGCAGCAGCAATATTCCGCCTTTAAGCGTAGGACTATACTCCATCTTGAAACGCGTCGTGTCTTCCTTAGCCATCTACGTTCCTAAGCCTACTCCTTGGGTTCGCCTGGCAGGCCGCTAGCGTGGGCCGGGGATGAGGGTCTCGAACGCGGCCGGGGCGAGCGCTCGTTAGCCCGCTTGCAGTTCCTTAATCATGCCCTTCAGGCGCTCTTCTTCGTCCGGGTTGTTCGCCGGGATCTGGAACGTCACGCGGTCGATCACGCCCACGCTGCGCGCCTTGATCTTGCCAACGATCTCGTCGTAGGTGCCAATCGTCGCGAACTGCTCCAGCATCTCATCCGTGATGCCGGCGGCCATCTCCTGCCACTTGCCCTCGATTGAGAGACCAAACAACTCTTCGTTCACATGCCCCCAGCCGTGCGCGTCCAGCACAACCTTGTAGCTACGCGTCGACGCGTAGAAGGAGAGCTGCTGGCGGACGGGCGCCTTCGCCTTCTCGACGTCCTCCTCGGTCTCGCCGGTGATGATGAAGCCGGCGCCGCAGACCTCGATGTCGTCCATCGTACGGCCGCTCTTCTCCAGCCCCTTCTTGATGTTGGGCAGGATCGTGTCCTCCATGTATTTGGGCGTGTTGAACGGATGCAGCTTGACGCCGTCGCAGTGCCTGCCGACCGTGCGGCAGTTGTAGGGGTTGATCGCGGAGATGTGGACCTTGGGGAACGGCACGTCGATCGGGCCGGCGTTGAAGAACGGCGACGTGAGCGTGTAGCGGTAGTGTTCGCCCTCGAACGCGGGCTTCGTGCCGTTCTGCCAGTTGTCCCAGACGGCATGCATCATGAGGACGTAGTCCCGCAGGCGCGGCCCGGGCGATACCCAGTCCATGCCGTAGCGACGGACGATGTGGCCCTTCACCTGCGTGCCAAGTCCAATCGTAAAGCGCCCCTTCGAGAACTTCTGCAGGTCCCAAGCGATCTGTGCGCTGGCCATCGGGCTGCGCGGGAACGCGATGGCGACAGTGGTGCCCAGCTCCAGCGTCTCCGTGTGTTCCGCCGCGATCGCGTGGGCCAGGAACGGGTCGTGGCCCGTCTCGGGCGTGAACACGCCGTCGTAGCCCAGCCGCTCGGCCCGTTGGGCGGCCTCGGCCACGTGGGCGAGATCGACAGTCAGTCCGGTATCGACTTTCATGGTGCCTCCTCAGATGGGAATCGAGTCTAGCTTCACCAGCAGGGCAAGCATACGGAGGATGGGCGCACGAGGCAAGGAACTCTTGCAGGTGCTACACTCTTGGCCAAAGAGCTAGGCGGAGGTGCAGCTATGGTGAAACGACATCGAACGCTGGCGACTGGCGGCGCGGCCGGGCTGATTCTGTTAGCCGTCTTCTTGCTGGCCGTCTTCGGGCCGGCGACCCCAGCCCAAGCCCAGATCGACATCTCCGGTGATTGGAACTTCGATGTCTTCGGCTTTGGGCCGGAGGCCATTCCATGCCCGTCGACGATCGAGCAAACAGACGCCACGTTCACGATCGATGTGGAGTGCACAAACATTGGTCTTGGCAGCTTCGCAGGCGAGATTGACGTGGAGACCGGCGAGTTCACCGCGAGCGGTGACATCGCCGGCATACCAATCGAGCTAGCGGGGACGGCCTCGCAGGATGGAGAGACGATCGAGGGCACGTGGGATTCGTCTATCGGGCTCTCGGGGACGATCTCGGCGGAGAGGAAGCCGCCGGGGCTTACGCCGACGCCGAAGCCGACACTGCCAGCCCCGGCCGAGATGACAGGAACGTGGCGCATCAGCTTCATCGGCGTCTTCGGCGGCTCCTGCGACGTGGTGATCGAACAGAATGGCGAGGAGTTGAGCACGATCGCATCGTGTTCCATCTTAGGAATTCTGACGCTGGACGGGACGATCGATACTATCACCGGCGGGTTCAACCTGAGCGGCAGCGGCATTTCGATAGAAGGACACGTCCTCTCGGACGGCGATTCGTTCACCGGGACGTGGGATGCCTTCTCGTTCCTCACGGGCTCACTCACGGGCGAGCGCGTGGACATCGAGCTAGTCGACATCAGCGGCGATTGGGACGCGGTGCTCCTCGGCGAAGTGTCGGACACCTGCCTGCTCGAGATCGAGCAGGACCTCCTTGTAGCGTCGGCGGTGCTGGACTGCGAAGGGCTCAGCGAGCGCAGCCTGGAAGGCTCGGTTAATCCGTTCAGCGGGTTCCTGTCGCTACGTGGAACGCTAGGAGACGTCGAGATTGCCCTCAGCGGGCAGCTCAGCGCCGACGGCAGCTACATCTTCGGCCGAGAGTTCGCCGGCCCCGTGTTCCTCTCCGGCGCAACGAGCACATCTAGAACATTCATCGCGGTCCCTGCGGGAGCGTTGGAGCGTGGCATCGTGCTCCTGAACTGCCGTCCTGAAGCAGAGCTGGTGGCGAACAATTGCTCCTACGGGGCCGGCGTCGGCGAGATGAACGAGTTCCCCATCGAAGTTCAGGTCGCCGTCGCTCCGGTGGGTGGCTACGCCGGCCTAGAAGCGACGCTGAGTTGGGCGGAGGCACTAATGTTTGGAGAAGCCACGCCATCGAGTCAGTGCGTCAACGCCGCGGGGGTTAACAACGAACTCAGCCTTTCGCTTACGTGCTCGTTCGCGGAGCGGAGCGACTTCGTGGGTAGCGTCTTCTCCTTGACCATGACATGCGTTCCGGGCAGTAGTGCCATCGACCTCGGTGACACGAGCTTCCAGGATCTCGACGAGAACCTTGGGCCGCCCACGTTGATCAACGCGACCGTCACATGTTTCGGGCCCCAGCGTGGCGGTCCAGGCCCACCGCTCGGCGACGCGGACTGCTCGTTCGAGGTGACCAGCATCGACGCGGCGCTGGTACTCCAATTCGACGCGGGCCTGCTTGAGAGCCTCGACTGCCAGTCGGCAGCGGACGTCAATCGCGACGGCAACGTCAACAGCATCGACGCCACACTCATCCTGCAGGACGTCGCGGGGCTGCTCTAGGGCGCGCGGATGCGAAGACCGCTCGTTCTGCTCGCGATCATCGTGGCGCTGGCCGTTGGCGCGGGCTCGCAGCCTGCGACCGCGCAGGAGGAGATCAACATCTCCGGGGAATGGACAGTCGAAGGCCTCCCCTTGAACGAGGCCAGTTGCCAGATGACCATCGCCCAGACCGGGACCCTGCTCGCGGTTGCCACTGAATGCTTCGCCTGGAACTTCTCGGGTGAGATCGACCCCACAACGGGAGAGTTCACGTTGGCTGCAGCCGGTGGATTCCTACGAGCGGACTTTGAGGGGGCCGCTTCAAACGACACCCTGAGCATGACGTCAGCCGGAGACACGTTCCCAGACTCGGCCAAAATTGAAGGCGTGCGGAAGAGCGCAGCGACCGAGCGGCGCAACATCTCGGGAGACTGGCGGTCGGTCCTATCCGGAGTCGAGGAGCTGGAACGATGCACTTCGGCAATCTGGCACAGGGAAGACGATCTAGAGGTGACCATAGACTGTGGTAGTGGAAACACCGGGAGCTTCGCCGGCACGATCAACATGGAAACCGGAAGCTTCTTGCTAAGCGGCTCGCTACTGGGCGCGGACGGAGAGCTAGAGGGTGTCGCCTCGCGAAGCGGGCGTGCGCTGGCGGCCGTCTGGTCCGCTCCTTCCCTCGGGTCTGGAACGCTAACAAGCAACCTTGAGGTGCGAACCGGGGGCGTGGTCGCTATTGATTGCGACGGCGCGACTGAAGGTATTCAGGAGAGCTGCGTCTACGACACGGGAGAGACGTTTCTCGTACAGGTCCATGTGGCCGAGACGCCGCCGGACGGCTACAACGGCTTCGAGTTGGACGTGCACTGGACGGTCCCGCAACTCGCCTACCGGCCTTCAGAGCAATTCGAAGAAGAGTTCCTGGAACAAGGATGTCGAACGGCGAAACGAGGCAATCAGTGGGTGAGAAGAGTGCGGCCACACCCCACTGTGGCATACGTGTGCCTCAACCCGTCCGGATCGGACATCCGTCTCTCTGCAGGCGTTCCCGTCGAGTTTGAGATCTCATGTTGGGCCGAAGGGACCGGCACGCTCAGCATCGGCGGCGGTGTCAGTACGATCCTGTGGCTCGGCGGTGTGGGTGTTGGCTCTGGTCCGCTTGATCTGATTAGACCGCTCAAGAATGGCGCGTCTGTGACATGCCGCCCTAAGAGCGGCCAGCTTGGCGACATTGACTGCAGTGGGTTCGTCGACAGCGTCGACGCGGCGCTTCTATTGCAATTCAGCGCGGGACTCCTGGAGCCGCTCGTCTGTGACTACAAGGGCGACATGACTCAGGACGGCCGGCTCGACAGCCGAGACGCACTGCTAGTCCTGCAAGTCGACGCGGGTCTGCTCTAAGGCACATCGATGCTAAGACCACTCATACTGCTCGCGATCATCGTGGC
>JADFRJ010000008.1 GCA_022561355.1 Chloroflexota bacterium
GTGACGCTCTTCCAGGAGAACGAGAGCCTGCTGCGGAAGTACCAGGAGCGCCTGTTGCACGTGATGATCGATGAGTTTCAAGACACGAACATCGCCCAGTATGTGCTGGCGAGGCAGTTTGCGGGGGGCCACAGCAACATCTGTGTGGTTGGCGACCCAGACCAATCGATCTACTCCTGGCGTTCCGCCGACATCCGCAACATCCTCCACTTCGAGCGCGACTTTCCGAACGCCAAGACGGTCGTTTTGGAGCAGAACTATCGCTCCACGCAGACGATCCTCGACTCGGCGCACGCGGTGATCTCGGCGAACGAGCGTCGCAAGGAGAAGAACCTCTGGACGGAGCAGGGGGCCGGCGAACCGGTGACCGTGTTCGAGGCGTACAACGATATCGAAGAGGCCGATTTCGTCGCGGCCGAAGTGGGAGCGTTGCGCAAGGAGAAGCGCAGCTCGGCGGACATCGCCGTGATGTACCGGACGAATGCGCAATCGCGGTCGCTGGAAGAGGCGTTCATGCGAGAGCAAATCCGCTATCGCCTCGTTGGCGGCACGCGCTTCTACGAGCGGCGCGAGGTGAAGGACGTCATCGCGTACATGCGATTGATCCAGAACCCGCACGACAGCGTGGCGTTCGAGCGCGTAGTCAACGTGCCGGCGCGCGGGATTGGACAAAAGACGCTAGAGGAGCTGCGGCGCTGGGCGGACGGCCTGAGCCTGCCGCTCTACGCCTCGCTGCAGGTGCTGGGCGATGAGCGTGAGCCAATGCCGCACCGGCTGGCGACGAGGGCCGTCACCTCCCTGCTGGCCTTTCTGGAGCTGATCAACGGCTTAATTGAGGAGTCGCGCACGGCCACGGTGGAGGATCTGATGGCCTCCGTGCTGAAGAAGACCAACTATCGCGAGTACCTGCTGGCGGACTTCGAAGAGGATGGAGAGGAACGCTGGGAGAACGTCCAGCAGCTTTTGGCGCTCGCCGCGGAGTACGAGGGACTCGCTCCGGAGGCGGCGTTGCCGCAGTTGCTGGAGGACGTCGCGCTCGTATCGCCGGGCGATGAGTTGGAGGAGGAGCTGGACGCGGTCACGCTCATCACGCTGCACGCGGCGAAGGGCTTGGAGTTTCCGGTCGTCTTCATCGTGGGGATGGAGGAGGGCGTGCTGCCACACATCCGCTCGTTCGATGACCCGGCGCAGATGGAGGAGGAGCGTAGGCTCTGTTACGTCGGCATCACGCGCGCCAAGGAGCGGCTCTATCTGGTGCGGGCGTTCCGCCGGCGGTTGATGGGACAGAGCCAGCACAACCCGGCTTCGCGGTTCCTGAAAGACATACCGGGGGACCTGATTGCCAAGCGAAAGACGACTGCGGAAGAGGCGGCCGACATGCGCTACAGCGGACCGAGCCTGGCGCGAATGCGGCCAGAGATGCCCAGCGAGGCGATGTTCGCTCCCGGCGACCACGTCCGGCACCAACGCTTCGGCGAGGGGGTCGTCGTCAACTGCACGGTCACGTCGTCGGACCAGGAGGTGACCGTGGCGTTCAAGGGCGGCGGAGGCGTGAAGAAGCTGTTGCTCTCCTACGCGCCGCTGGCGAAGGTGTAGCAGCCTAGCTCCTCGCTCCCAGCAGCCAGGCTGTTAGCTCGTCGTCTCACAGGTTTCGTTGCCTTGATGGAGTAGAGCAGCGGTACGCTTCCGTCGTGCTTCGCGAGGCGAAACGACCCGTCGGGGCTGGCTACACAGGATGGGAAGAACTCTTCGACCGTGAATGGGAATTCGTGGAGGAAATCGATGCGGAGCCCGGCGTCGATGAGTGCTGTGACGACCTCGCCGAGTGGATGGGGCCAGGAGTACGTAACTCGCTGCTCAAGCCGTGTGTCACGGGCGGCATAGCTACCGCCTTCCTCGAAACGGAGGGGCTCATCGGGCGTGAAGTATGGGCGGCTAACGGCCAGGTCTGTGGCGCCGCCGGGCTGTTCGAAGATGCCGCAGACGGGGTGGAACTCCACGATGTAGGAAACGCCGCCGGGCCGGAGGAACTTCGCTACGATCTGTGCCCACCGGACAACATCCGGCAGCCAAAACAGGACTCCGTACGAGGTGAAGACGATGTCGAACTGGCCGTCCAGCCTGCTCGGAAGGTCATAGACATCCGACTCGATGAATACGGCCTCTATGTCGCAGTCGTCCGCCAGCCTCCGGGCCGCCTTAATGGCGGGTTCCGAGAAATCCACGCCCGTGACCCGGGCGCCCATGCGAGCCCAGGAGAGCGTGTCGAGCCCGAAGTGGCACATGAGATGGAGCAGCGATTGCCCGCTAACGTCGCCCATCTCCTCCAACTCAGTCGGCTTCAGCGCCGACTCGCCAGCCTTGAAGGCAGCCACGTCGTAAAACTCGGAATCGAGGTGTATGGGCACGAGCCCGTTCCAGTAGCGACGGTTCGCTTCCGAGTACTCGTCGGGCATCGTCGGTCGCGCGCTAGTTCTCGACGGCCACGGCGCGGCGCACTTGGATTAGCCGCAGGATGTCCGCGCGGCTAATGATGCCGACGATGCGATTGCCTTCCACCACAGGCACCTGGTTCACGTCTGTCTCGCTCATGAGTTGGAGAACAGCCGCGGCCCCTTCTTGCGGCGAGACCGTGCGCAGCTTCTCGAACGGGGTCATCACGCTGTAGACGCTCGTCGTCGGCCAGTGTTTCCGGTCCAGTTGCTGGGCGTCCGTTAACGTGATCAGGCCGAGCAGTTCATCGCCGGCGACGACCGGGTAGCAGCGCCCGTGGCCGACCAGCATCATCTCGCTGACGAGGTGGTCCATCGTCATATCGGGTGGGATGGGAGTGAAGTCCCTGCGCGCGATCTCCCCCGCGGTGAGCCCTTCCAGCGTTGTCTGAAGGACGAGTTGCTCGTAACTGGAGGCGGATGCGTTCCGCAGGAACAGGCCGATGATGAACATCCAGATGCCTCCAATGGGGTTGCTCAAGAACACGAGCTGGGCAACTCCGGCCGCCATGAGGGCGTACGCTACGTACTCGCCCAACTTGGACGCAATGCGCGTCGCGCGTAGCCGGTTGCGGTTGCGGGCCCAGACGATCGACCGGAACACGCGGCCTCCGTCGAGTGGGAAGCCCGGCAGCATGTTAAAGGCAGCGATCACGCCGTTGATGAAGGCTAAGTAGCCCGCGATCGCGGCGGCCTCAGGCGATGGTCCCTGAAGCCCCAGCCAGAGGATGGCGAAGCCTGCGCCGATGGCGAGGCTGGTGAGCGGCCCGACGATGGCGATCTGGAACTCTTCGCCCGCGGATTCGGGCTCCCGGCCGAGTCTTGAAACGCCGCCGAAGACGAACAGCGTGATGCCCTCCACATGGATGCCGCGCGCCTTGGCGACGAGCGAATGCGAGAGTTCATGGAGCAGGATCGAAATGAAGAAGATGATGGCCACGATCACGGCCACGCCCCAGCGGCGGGTGTCAGACCACTCTGGGTAGTACTGCTCGAGGATGCCGCCCGCGAACGACCACGTGATCAGCCCGAAGATGAACACCCAACTCCAGTGCACACCGATCTCGATGCCAGCGATCTTACCGAGCTTGATGGAACTAGGCATGAAGTCCTCTCAGTTAAATCATACCTCTTTGGAGGCGCTGCCCAGTGGATGCGAAGTGGAGCTACCGGGTCTCGACGTCGATCACTATCGTCTCGACGTTACCGATGGGCGCCGTCAAGTAATTGACCCTGAAATCGGCCTGTTCGTCTAGCCCGAAGACGAACGTCAACTCGCCTTCGAAGTCGCAGGACTGCTGGATCTCCAATATCGCCGGGAGGTTGGCGCTGAAGTCATCAGGCAGAGAGAACGTGGTCTCGCCAAGGTCGTCGTGGGCGATCGCGGGCGTGAAGCGTACCTGCAGGAAGGCCGCGCCTCCGATGTCCAGCGGCTCGCCGGAGCCGCAGGCGATCGGCTCGTCCACGTATTGAACATTGTAGTCTGGGACAAGCGGGGTGAAGACGAAGGAGACGCTGCTGTGCGAGCCGGCGTCCGTGGCTGTTGCGCTCTCCAGCGTCGCCGGACCCGTGCGGTCCCCACGGGTGATGCGGTCCTTAGGTTCTGTGTCACCGTTGAAGGCAATCGTGGGACGCGGGGCTGGCGTAGAGCCGTCAAGCGTGTCTGAGCCATCGCCGCCGCAGGCGGCGATTCCGATAGCGGCCACTGCGATTACGGTGGCGATGAGCACTGGCCCGAAGGGTACACGCAGCATAGGTCTCCTACTCCTCGAATGCGGCAAACAGCTCCTCCAGGGCCTTCATCTGGCCTCCTTCAGTCGATGATGGTACGAGAATCGGGGTCTTCACACCGGCCGCATACCAGGCCTCTACGCCTTCCCGCACTTCGGCCGCCGTGCCGAACAGCGTGACGTCGGCGAGCCAGTCGTCCGTCATGAGCGAGGCGATCTTGTCGTGTTCGCCGTTCTTGGCGGCGACGCGTATCGTCGCCATCTCTTCCTCATAGCCGGCCTCGATCCAGTAGTTGTTGTAGTTCGGGAGCAGCGAGTAGGAGACGAGGGTGCGCCGCATGACCTCGGCCGCGGCTGCCTTGTCGTCGGAGATACAGGTCGGGATCATGTTGCCGATGAAGAAGTCGTCCGACGTGCGCTGTTCCGGCGTGAGCTCCGCGAGCGACTCCTCCATGTGGGAACGGGAGCCGTTTGCCCAGACGATTCCTTCGGCAGTTTCGCTCGCTAGCTTGATCATGCGCTTGCGCAGCGTTGCTAAGATGATGGGTGGCTGCTCACCAGCGCGGGGCGTCGCGCGGAGGCCTTCGATGAACTTCCGCATGTCTTCCAGCGGCTTGCCCACTTCGACGCCGAGCGCCTTGTGCACCGGCCCGTGGCTGACGCCAACGCCGAAGTCGAAGCGGCCACCGCTCAGCTCATGGATCCAAGATGCCGTCTGGGCGAAGTCGCTGACGTGGCGGGTGTAGATGTTCGCGATCGACGTGCCGATGCGAATCTCATTGGTGTGCATCGCGAGCGCCAGGCAGAGGCCGAGCCCGTCAGCGAACGAGGGACAATAGATACCGGAGAATCCACGCCGCTCGATCTCTTGGGCGGCTTCCAGCGTCGCCTTTCTTCGGCCGGGAACCGCGACGAGGCTGATTGCAGGTTTCTTGCTCATGTGGCGCTCCGTTCACACGCGAGAGGGCCGGACGTTCGAGAAGACGCCCGGCCCTGACTAAGCGTGTTCGTTTCGTTAGCTGACCTTGTCTTCAAGCAGCTGCCGGATTTCGCTAACCGCGGCGTCTCGCCAACCAGCCCAGATCGGACCTTGTTGGAACTCGACGTACGCTTTAATGTGCTTCTCGCGCTCTTCCGGCGTGATGTCCGCGTTGCGGAGCGGAGCTGTCAACTCTTGCAATTTGGACATCTCTTCGTTCGCTTTCGCTGGCCGCTCGATCCAGTGGGCGATGTACTCGTGCTCTTTCGTGTAGAAGACCAGGGTTGGGATCGATTCGTGCTCGCCATGCTTCAGGAACTCGGCCATGATGTCGTTGTTTTGGTCGCGGAAGAAGACGCGAAGCTCCATGCCGCTCACTTCCGCGATGCGCGCCATCACCGGCAGCCCGCGGAAGACGTCCGGGCACCAGGCTTCGCCCAGGGCCAGGCAGCGCGCCGGGCCATTCGGGCGCGCTACCAACGCCTTGAGCGCCGCCGCATCCTCGTCTGAGATGTGCGTGCCTTCGTAGTTCTCCTGGAAGCGTTCCAGGTTTCGATCGATGCCTTTGATCCATTCGTCGTACGGCTGACCCTGAGCGAAACGCTCGCGCGTGACGACACTCTCTTTCTGCTGCGTCATTTCAAAACTCCTACTCCCACAAAGCGGTTAGTGCCGCAGTGTAGCGCGTATGTGCGGAGACCTACAACCTGGGCCGGGGTCTTCGGATGGCCGCTCCTGTGCAAGACGTTCAGCACTTCCAACTTGTTTCGGTCGCTGCGGTACAATGGTGACGTGAACCTGCTTGACAGCAGATTGGGCCGCTCTTAGGATCACGAATACCGGTGGCCGGGCAGGGGAGGAACGTTTGGGTTTCGCTCGCCAGATTGCTGCGCTGCTCTTCATTGTGGCGCTACCGGTCGCTCTCATCACCACCACCGTTCGCGTTGTCCTCAACGAGCCCCGCCTCTACGAGTACGCGACGGACCACTACGACACGACGGCCACGACAGGCATCGAGCGGTCTGAGCTGCTCCGCGCCAGCGGCGAGCTACGCGACTATTTCAACAACAGCGACGAATCGATCTTCATAAGCGTGCAGAGGAACGGATCACCGATCTCCCTCTTCAACCCGCGCGAGACAGCGCATCTCCGTGATGTGAAGGCCCTGTTCCAATTGACCTTCCGTGTCCAGGAAGTAGCCGTGCTGTTCGTGCTCGCCTATGTGGTGACCGTGTTCATCTGGGCGAAGGAGGGCACCTTCCGTTCGCTCGCGATGCAGGTGCTCACGTCGGGCTTGGTGACGCTAGTGGTCGTCGGCGCGCTTGGTGTCGTCGCCGTGAGCGGCTTCGAGGGAGCCTTCACCCAGTTCCATGTGATCGCGTTCGACAACGATTTCTGGAAGCTCAACCCGTCCCGGGACCATCTGATCCAGATGTTCCCAGAGGCGTTTTGGCAAGATGTGTCCATCTGGGTGGGGTTGGGCACGCTCGCGGAGATAGGCACACTGGGCCTGTTGTCCGCCATCTACCTCCGTGCCACAAGGAGTTCGCGTGTGAGCGTTACCCTGCCAGCGGGCGTACAGCCCTTTTCCTAGCCGGCGCAGCTACAGGCCCCGCCAGCACATCCCGGACAGCCTCCGTCTCCGGATGGCGCGCTTGCGTCACGAGGACGGTCAGCGACCAACGAGAGGACACGCCCGGCCTTCGGGTGGCCGGAAGGGCAGGTCGCGGGCTCCGTGGACCGCTGCATAGGACGCAACAGCTCGAACGTCTCCCGGCAGGATGGGCAATGGTACTCGTAGAGTGGCATAGACGTATCGCCTCCGTAGTGTGAGTGCTACAATCATATCAAAACCTACCTTGAGTATTTGCTGTAGGCGGGGAGGCCTAGATGAATGAACCAACTATCGTGGTGCTCGGCGGAGGCGTGGGCGGCGTTGTCGCCGCGAATGAACTGCACGGTCGCCTGAAGGACAAGGCGAAGATTATCGTCGTGGAACGCAGACCCAAGCAGTCGTTCGAGTCATCCTATCTTTGGATCATGACGGGTGAGCGTCAGCCGGACGCGATCAGCCGCGACATCGCGGGCCTCGCGCGCAAGGAAATCGAGGTGATCGCGGGTGAGGTCGAATCGATCGATACGAAAAACAAGGCGGTCTTTGTCGCAGGGCGAGAGGTCAACTACGACTACCTGATCGTGGCTCTTGGCGCCTCTCTGGACGTCGACGCGATCCCCGGGCTTGCGGCTTCGCATACGTACTACACGCTGGAAGGCGCGGTTAAGCTGCAGCGTGAGGTAGCCAATTTCAAGAGCGGGCGCGTCGCGATCGCCATCGCCGGCCTGCCGTTCAAGTGCCCGGCGGCGCCGTACGAGGGCGCGATGTTACTCGAAGGGTTCTTCCACGCGCGCCACATCAGGCATGACGTGGAGCTGGCGATCTACACGCCTGAGCCGTCGCCGATGCCGGTGGCGGGTGAGGCCTCCGGAGCGGCGTTGCAGGAGATGTTGGCGCACAAGGGCATCAACTTTCATGGAGACAAGGAGCTGACCGCCATCAAGAAGGGCAAGATGACGTTCGCCGACGATTCCACCGAAGACTACGATCTAATCATCACCGTGCCGCCGCACAAGGCGCCTTCGGTGATCCGCGACTCGAGTCTGGCCGGCGACAACGGCTGGATCACCGTCGACCGGCACACGCTGGAGACGGACACCGAAGGCGTCTATGCAATCGGAGACGTTGCCCACATCCCGCTCTTCGATGGCATGGCCCTTCCCAAGGCCGGCGTGTTCGCCCACGGACAGGCGGAGGTCGTCGCGCGTAACATCGCGGCGCAGATCCTCGGCCACGCCAAGCGCGAAGTGTACAACGGGAGCGGCTACTGCTTCCTGGAGGCGGGCGGTGGAGTGGCGGGCATGGCGCAGGGCGACTTCTATGCGGAGCCGCGCCACATCACGCTGCGGACGCCGAGTCCGGTCTGGCACTGGGGCAAGGTGGCGTTTGAACGCTACTGGCTCTGGAAGTGGTACTAGCCGCCAGCTGCTCTACGTCGGGCTGTACGTACGACCTAGCGTGGGATCTGCAAACAAGCTAGCGAACCGTGCCAAGTAGTATCACGTGAGCGGCAGCGTCTGAGCGATGCCAAAGAGCATCTGCTTCCCAAGCAGACTGGCCCGTTAGGCGGGACGGTCGTCCTGGTCTGACAAATGCTTGAGAAACCTAATGTCTCAGAAGCGCAAATCAGGACTTGTTTAGCTGATCAGTATGGACTGGCGACCGCGCAAATCGTCTTCCTCCCAATTGGCGCAGATAAGGACACCGCAGTCTATCGCGTCATCGCTCAGGATCGCACAGCGTATTTTCTTAAGCTTCGACGAGGAGACGTAGAAGAAATTTCAGCGGTCCTACCTAAGTTCCTTGGTGATCAAGGCGTAAAGCAGGCAATTGCTCCGATAGAAACAATCGAGCAACGGCCAACGTCGAGCTTTGAAAACTACAGGCTGGTTCTCTTTCCCTTTGTAGAGGGCCGTAGTGGTTTTGACGTCGAACTGTCAGATCGTAATTGGGCTGATCTCGGCATCGGGCTAAGAGCCATTCACAATGTTGACGTGCCTCCTGCAATCCTGAGACAGCTCCAGCGCGAGACATACTCCGCCCATTGGCGCGAAAAAGTAAAGGCAGTTCTTGCGGGGATTAACGAGGAGACTGTTGATCCCATCGCCGCAAAACTGGCTGAGTTTCTGAGAGCTAAGCATGATGAGATCCTGAATATCGTTGATAAGGCTGAGCGGCTCGCGACGGGACTTCAAGGTTGGTCAACCGAATTCGTCCTGTGTCATGCTGATATTCACGCGGGAAATGTTCTGATAGATGCGAAGGATGACCTCTACATCGTTGATTGGGACACTGCAATCCTCGCTCCTAAAGAGCGTGACTTGATGTTTGTCGGCGGCGGTGTAGGCGGTATTTGGAACAAGGCGAAGGACGAAGCCCTGTTCTACGAGGGTTACGGTCAGACGAAGACTGACCAGGCAGCAATTGCATACTATCGCTACGAGCGGATCGTTGAAGATATCGCGGCCACGTCACAACAGATATGTTCGACGGACATGGGGCGCGACGACCGTGAAGAAGGCCTGCGACAGCTGACGAGGCAGTTTGCGCCGAACGATGTCGTTGAAATGGCTTACCGCTCAGAGGATAGATTAGAGTCCAAGCCCTCTTAAAGATCGGGTGAACTCTCCGTGCCAGTGAGTGCTGCAACGACCCGTGAAGCGATGCTACTCCAGGTAGTCCTTTAGCTTCTTACTGCGTGAAGGATGGCGCAGCTTACGGAGCGCCTTCGCTTCGATCTGGCGGATCCGTTCGCGCGTGACCTGGAATTCGCGGCCGACTTCCTCAAGCGTCCGGCTCCGGCCGTCCTCGAGCCCGAAGCGGAGGCCGAGCACCTTTCGCTCCCTGTAGCTGAGGCTGTCGAGAACATCGAGCACCTGCTCCTTGAGGAGCTGGTGGGAGGCGGCCTCCGCCGGGGCAAGGGCTTCCGGGTCTTCCAGGAAGTCGCCCAGGTGGCTGTCTTCCTCTTCGCCGATCGGGGTTTCCAGAGAGACCGGCTCCTGTGAGACTCTAATGATCTCGCGGACGCGCTCAGGGGCGATCTCCATGCCCTTGCCGATCTCTTCGCTCGTTGGCTCGCGGCCGTACTCTTGGATCAGCTTGCGGCTGACGCGCACCAGCTTGTTGATCGTCTCCACCATGTGGACGGGGATCCGGATGGTGCGAGCCTGGTCGGCGATGGCGCGCGTGATGGCTTGCCTGATCCACCAGGTGGCGTAGGTGCTGAATTTGTAGCCCTTACGATAGTCGAATTTCTCCACCGCGCGAATGAGGCCGATGTTGCCTTCTTGGATCAGGTCGAGAAGCGACATGCCGCGACCGATGTACTTCTTGGCAACGCTGACGACGAGGCGCAGGTTTGCTTCTGTCAGCGTCTTCTCTGACCGGAACCCCTCCTCCTGCAATTGATGGAAGCAGAGCAGGAGCTGATCGTCCGGCTGCGAGAGCTCTCCGACCCGGTCCCAGTCCGGCGGGCGCAGGTGCTTATCGCCTCCCAGCGTCTTGACGACGGGCCCGATGAGTTCCGGGGTCAAGATGTGCGTGATGACCGAGATGCGCACGATGGAGCGTTCGGTAACTTCCTGCTCGCACTGGAGCTCCTTAGTTACCTTGACCGCGAGGGCTTCGTCAGCGACTTGGTCGATCGTGCTGCGGAACGTCTCGTCGACGACCAGGTGCGACAGCGGGCTGCGCTTCACGCCAAGCGCCTTTGCCACGGCGTCCAGCGTGCTGCGCTCTTCGTGGAGCTGGTCCAGCAGGCAGAAGAGGATCTGACCCCCTTTGGGCGATGCGCCGTGGTCGTCAACCCACGTCTGTTCGATCTGCTCTACGTGGTTGCCTTCCTCCATTTGACGGGCAAGGCGCTTTTCATCGGCCCCAGAGAGGAGGTAGACCTTACCGATCTCACGCAGGTACATGCGGACGGGGTCATCGACGCCTTCCTGAGCCTCGGCTTTGTCAGCCTCTTTGTCGCTGCCACTGCTCCACGATGCCGTCTCGCTGGCCGCCTTGGCAGCCGCCCCGAGTTTAGTGGAGTTGAGGGCGGCGACACTATCGGCGAGCTGGGCATAGATCTCCTCCATCTCGCCGTCCTTGGACCTGTCCGCAGGTGCGACAGCCTTACGTTTCATTGTCGTTCGCCTACCGTTGGTCTTGGCCATCACTCACCTTTTTCTGCTGCGAGAAATCCGCTTGTTGAGGAGAGCTAGCTCCAGCCGTTGTCTCATGGAGCCGGCGGCCCATCTCTTGATCCTCGACCAAACTTGTCGCAAGCTCCAACGTCTTCGCGTCACTAACGGACGCCGGAATCTTGTCCGCGGCTTTGTTTGCTTGCAGGGCGATCGCCTCTTCCACGGCTGCGCCCATGTATGGCTGAACAGTTGGCTCCGTCAGGGCCGCAGTGCTGGCACGCTTGGCCGCCGACAGTTTACGCCATTCGATCCGCCGGACGCAATCTTCGAATGCGTCGCGCAATTCGGGGCCTTCCAGGACGGGCAGGTCGCGGGCGAGCACGCGCTCAAGGTGAGGCGTCAGATCTTCCGTAAGCGCTTCTCGGATCGACTCCAGATCTGAGGTATCGAGCCAGGCCTGATAGATCGCCCGATGTTCGCTCAGTAGGAACACTTCCTGAGCGATGCCCTTGGCCTTCGACCGGAGGACCGGGTGGCGTAGCAGGAGCGCGAGCAAGAACTCCTCCGCCGGCTCGCGCCGCACGGGCGCCCCGGGCGAGGGTTGCGCAGCCTGCCCGCGCCGGCTTGGTCTGGCCGCCGGCTTTCGCAACTCGGCACGGACCACGTCATCATCGACCTGAGCGAGCCGCGCCAGCCGCTGTTCGTAATGCGCGCGAAAGATGGGTTCATCGATCAAGCGAACGACGGGGATCAGTTCCGCCATCAGCTCTGAACGCTCTCCGGGCTGCGTCAGGTCCTTGCGCCCCGCGACAGTGTCGAAGATGTGGTCTGTAAAGGGCTTCGCCGAAGCGACGGCGTTGTCCCAGGCGGCCCGGTCGGCGCGGATCATCTCGTCGGGGTCTTTGCCCAGCAGCGGGATGACGAAGAAGTTGACGGACGTTCGCTTGAGGGCGTCTCGCGTCCATTCGATGGCTCGCGATGAGAACTCTTCATCGCCAAGCTCCGCGGGATGCACTGCGGCCGAGCCAGCTCGTATGGCGCCCGCGCTGCCAGCCTCTTGCAGCGCGCGGAGCGTAGCTTCGATCCCCGCCGAGTCGGCGTCCATGGCGAGGAGGATCTTCGACCTAAAGCGCTCCAGCTCCTTGATCTGGCGCTCGGTGAGAGCCGTGCCCATCGACGCAATCACGTTCGTGATGCCGTGCTGGTGCGCGGCGATGACGTCCATGTACCCCTCCACGACGATGACGCTCTTCTCCTTGCGGATCGCGTCCTTCGCCCGGTCGAGCGCGTAGAGAATGCCGCTCTTGTCGAACAGCGATGTCTGCGGCGTGTTGATGTACTTGGCTCCCGGCGCGTCGGTCGTCTCTTCGCCCTCGGCCACCATGGCCCGGGCGCCGAACCCGACGACGCGGCCGCGCTGGTCGCGGATGGGGAACATGAGGCGGCCTCGGAAGCGGTCGTAGCCGCCGCGCTCGCTCTCCACGAGCAGGCCCGCAGCCAGCAATTCTTCCGGTGTGAAGCCGCGCTCCGTTAGATGCGTCCGGAGCGATTCCCAAGTGTCGGGGCTCATGCCGAGCTGGAAGGCCTCGATCGTGGCTCCGTCCAAGCCGCGTTCTACAAGGTAATCGCGCGCGCCGGCGCCGCCTTCGGAGTGGAGGAGCGCGTTGTGGTAGTAGGCGGCCGCGGCCTCATTGGCCTGGAGCAGGCGTTCGTCGCGGCCGCTCTCCTTGGGGTCGCGGCGGTCTGGCAGCGTGACGCCGCCGCGGTCGGCAAGCTGGCGGAGCGCTTCGCCGAACTCGATATCCTGCTGCGTCATGATGAACGAGAAGATATCGCCACCGGTTCCGCAGGCGCCAAAGCAGTGCCAGGTCTGCCGGTCCGGCGAAACGTGGAACGATGGCGTCTTCTCTTGATGGAAAGGGCAGAGAGCCCTGAAATTGCGGCCAGCCTTCTGGAGGCTGACCGACTCGCCGATCAGGTCGACGATGTCTACGCGACTCTTTACTTCGTCGATGGCGCTCATACTGCTCGCTCCCTACAACGGCGTGTGACTTAGCGGGTTACGCCGCTGGGTATCATCGACAGCTGCGGCCTTCGAGTCAGTGTAGCAGGAGCTGTCAAGCCGTCTGCTGAGGCTTTGGGTTTCCCCTTGGTTGGAGACGCCGAATCAGGCACCCCAACGGGCGTCTCCGTTGGGGGTGGCGCCTGCGTTGCTGTCGGGGCCGGCGTCTCGATGGGAGGAGGTGTCTCGGTCTCGAGCGGTGTGGTGCTTGGTTCTGGCGTATTGGCCGGTTCGTCCGCCGGCGTGTCCGCCGGGATCGGCGTGTCCGCCGGGATCGGCGTGTTTGTTGGCTCCTCGAACACGCTCGTAGGCACGATGATCGAGGGCCCGCTGCCTGGGCCAGCGACGCTGACCTCTGTTAGGTCACCGGTAACCTCCAGGAACGTGATTTCGATCCAACCCCGGATGGCGGAGCCCGGCGGAAACACAACCTGCAGCCAGGTACCATCCTCGTTCCGCCCGACGATGGGCACGCGGGTGCCGCGACGGACCGTGCCAAGCGGCGGGAAGTTGGTGCCGGGCCCGTTGTGCAAGGTGGTGGTTGCCAAGGCGATGGCGGTTAGCGAATCGATAGGAGCGGGCGTGGTGGGGTCATCTCCTATGACGCCGACTCTAGGGCCGGTCCCGGGATCGCCGTCGCCTCGGCTAAAGACGAGGAGCACCACAGCGGTGAGCGCCAGCAGGATCAGGAGCGAGACTCCCGCGATGATGAACCGGTTGTGCAGCGGCGCCAACCAATCGAACTGCTCGCCTGGTTGCCGTCCACCGTCCACCGGCGGTTGTTGGGGCGGCTCCTGAGGCGCTGGTCCGGCCGCTAGCTCTTCCAGCAGTGGTGGGTCCCGCCGCGACGTTGGGATGGTAGGCCCCGGTTGTGGCGAGAGCCCTGGGGGCAGCTTGGATTCGTCTGTCTCGTCCATAAGCTATCGGATTCCCGCCCGCAAAGCGCATCGTTCCACGCGGGCTACGCCTTCAGCCCTAGCTCTTCCGCGGTGCGGAGGGCAAAGTGATCGGTCATCCCGGCGATGTAGTCGGCGGTGCGGCGGATGGGCGGGTCGCCGGGCCGGGTGAAGTCGGACGTGATCGCCTCCGGATGCGCCATGTAGTGCTCGAAGAGGAAGTGCACCACGCGGCGCGCTCGTTCGGCCTCGGCGAGCTGGCCCTCCCACTCATAGACGTTGGCGAACATGAAGTCGCGCAGTTCGTTGGTCGCCTCCTTCGCGCCTTCGCTCATCACGATCCGGGGCGTTTCGCCTGTGTGTGGCGTCTCGCCTGAGGCGTCCCACGAAGCCTCAACGATGTCGAGGACCAGCGTGCTGATTCGCGCGGAGTGGTCCGTGCCGAGGACTTCGCGAGAACTGGCCGGCAGGTCGTCTTCCGTGAGGAGCCCGGCGCGGATCGCGTCGGCGATGTCGTGGTTGAGGTAGGCGACCGAATCGGCCAGCTTGAGGATCTGGCCCTCCAGCGTGCTGGCGGTGCCCCAGCCCTCGGCCATAATGTCGCCCTTCACCTTCGAGTGTTTGAGGATGCCTTCACGGACTTCCCAGGTGAGGTTGAGCCCCTGCCCGCCGCGCTCGAGCTTCTCGACGACACGAAGGCTCTGCTCGTTGTGGCGAAACCCTTCAGGTAGCAGCTCCGCGAGCGCGGTTTCGCCGGCGTGGCCGAATGGCGTGTGGCCGAGGTCGTGCCCGAGCGCCATCGCCTCCGTAAGGTCTTCGTTGAGGTTGAGCGCGCGCGAGATGGTCCGAGCTACTTGCGCCGTCTCCAGTGTGTGCGTGAGCCGCGTGACCACGTGATCGCCCGTTGGCGCGATGAAGACTTGGGTCTTGTGCTTCAGCCTGCGGAAGGCTTTGCTGTGGAGGATGCGGTCGCGGTCGCGTTGGAACGCCGTCCGCAGAGGCGACGTCTCTTCGGGGCGCTCCCGGCCGCGGCTCTCGAAGCTCCTGGCGGCAAACGGCGAGAGAAGCCGTTCGCGATCCTCGAGGCGACGGCGAATCGATTCGATCGGGTTCTGATGAATACTGGAAGATGGCTGCTGGGCCATGCTGTGGGTATTGTAGCGAGGCGGCAACCCCGTCGGAAGGAAGATGGGTTCAGCAGCGTGAAGTTGTTCAACTTGAGACCGAACGGCTAGAATGGACTGCGGACGACTTGAGAGCGTTTCTGGGGCCGAAGTGGCGAAACTGGTAGACGCGACGGTCTCAAAAACCGTTGCCCTTAACAGGGCGTGCCGGTTCGAGTCCGGCCTTCGGCACCAAGGTTACGTCGTCCGCTGGGTTGTTGCGCTGCCGAGTGGTGTAAAGGTAGCACAGAGGCCTTTGAAGCCTCTTGTCTAGGTTCGAATCCTAGCTCGGCAACCAGACACAGGTAGGGAACGATCCCCGGTAGCTCAATGGTAGAGCGATCGGCTGTTAACCGATAGGTTGCAAGTTCGAATCTTGCCCGGGGAGCCAACAACGATAACGAGGTTGCCAAACTGGCCACTAAGCACGAGCGTAGGCCGTCCAAAACGCGTGCCTGGCAAACGGATGCTAGCTTCAGGACACCTGAACTTTCCTGGGAGGCGGCCCACGCCGGCTCCTAACGCGGTCCCAGATCTCGACGAGGACGATCCCGGCGAACAGGGACACCATGGGTAGGACGGCGAAGTGATGGCGCGGCCGGGGCGTGTACATCAGATGGATCAAACACCACGACGCGATGAACCAGGCGACGATCAGATGGCGGCGGTCGCCTTTAGCGAACAGCAGTGGCACACCTAGCAGCACGATCAACCCCACGGCGTAGTAGTAGGCGTCTCCAATCGCTGCCCACGGAGTCACGCCACCCGGCGGCCCCTGCCCTTTCGCGAACCGTGGCGCATCGGTCCAATGGAACGCGTAGTCTCGTCCGAACATATCAGCAAGCTTCTGCACGCCTAAATCCGCGAGTTGTACGTGACTGATTAACGATGTCGCTTCGCAAGATGCAACGGAGCAGTAGATGTCTTAGCGGATCGCCCCGGCTGGCAATGTTCTAGGCAGGCGCCACTCCAGGCCCAGGGGCCAGTTCCTCTAAAGGCATCGTCTCATCAGACGGCGGACCTTTCCCATTACGCACCAGAAAGGGTGCCGCTCGCGGTCCCAGCGAATCTGGGGTCGTCGCGCTGGGTGTCGGCTCGGCTGTGATTGACGTTCGCTATGGGGGGAACGGTCGAACGTTATGGTAGGCTGCCAGAACCAGGGCAGCAGTTGCGTTTGGACAGGCCGGCGCATGTCCACCGTAGGCTAGGCAACGGCGGACAGTCTGCGGACGTTCTACGGATAGACTGCGTGAGGTAGCTGAGGCTGCTGGAGCATAGGGGCAGATGCAGGTTGACTGACATCCAGCAAGCGAGACTGCAACAGGCCGGGCTGACCGCTCTCGGTCTGTTCGCCTTCCTGGTAGTCTTGCTCTTCTCGCGGTTCCCCTCAGTCTTGCCAGGTTACCCTGCCGTGATCGTTGCGTTCGCGTTCTGGTGCGTGCTGCCTGGATGGTTCCTGCAGCGCGCTATCTTCGCGACGAGGTCGACCGGCCTCGTTGAACGCATCGCCATCGCGTTCCTCATGAGCATGGCTGTGGCGTCCGTGCCGGGCTTGATAGGGCTGAGGCTGAACTGGAGCATAGAAGGCTTTGGCTTGGCTTATGCTGCTGTTGCCGCATTGGCCAGTGGATTGTCCCTGCTCATCAGGAGCCCGCGGGCCGACACGACAAACGCGAGCGATGATGAGCCTGAGGAGCCGGCTCCGTCATCCGGCCCGTTTCCATCAGCCGTCCTTCTGGCGCTCATCGCGATACCGCTACTTGCGATTCTGACCTCGCCCTGGTGGGAGGACGGACGTGTCGCTCGAGATGCGGATGACATTGTTTATGCGACCTATGTTGCGGAGTATCAGGAAGAGGCTCTGGACGCCTCCGAGCCGTTCGCGGATACAAAGCGAGGGGCGTTCGGCCGAATGCAGTTCAACGTCTGGGTGGTTATTCAAGGATTGCTTGCACAAAATGCAGGTGTTGAAGCCATTAACTTGCTGCATCTGTATCTCCCGCCAATCATGACACTGCTTGTGGTTGCCTCGTTGTTCGCGTTAGCTAGGGGCCTGTTTCGAGAGAATCAGATCGCGCTTCTCGCCTGCGTGCTGCTGATCGTCTATGGCGGGTTGGATCTGTCACCGCATGAGGGGTTCGGAAGGAATATCTTCTTGCGAATTGGTGAGGACAAGATGGTGGCGAGCTTCGTCATGTTTCCTCTGGGTCTGCTCCTCAGCGCCCGGTATCTAGAGCGAGGAGGCTGGCGGGGCTACCTTGGTATGCTACTTGCAATCGCTGCTCTCTTCGTTACGCATCCGATGGCTCTCATGTTCCTGGGGGCGGTGCTCGCCGTCCTCGCGCTCCTTCGCGTCAGCGCGGAGCGATCGATATCATCTCTTGCTCGGAATCTGGTCGTGGTCGCTCCCTTGGCTGTCGCGGGCCTAGGGCTGTTTCTCAGTTCGACGCTTGGAGGTGGCAGGGTCATTCTCATTGGCGAGCCGTTTCGACGCACCTTTCACATCGCTGACCTATCTGGGGATCAGATTATCGGGAGCTATCATCTGCTCCTTCATCCATTCGTACTCATAGCGATACCCGCTACGCTCATCCTCTGGATCCTAAGCAGACGGCTGCTGGGCAGCCAGGTTCTCTTCGCAAGCGCAGCCGTGTCATTGGCCATCATGTACGTTCCGCCCGTCGCGACCATGCTCGCCGATGCCGTCAACGAAGAAGTGGTCTGGCGTGCCCACTGGATTATTCCTGTGCCGCTCGCCATTGCCTACGGCCTGCATACTTTGGCGAGTAAGATTCCGCCAACGGGCCTGCGGCTGGCGGACATTAGGTTGTCGCAGCAGGTTGCTTCGTTTCTGTTCCTCGTGATGGTCTGTGTAGCTGCGTTTCTTGTCCAAGAACAGTATGCCAATACTGACAATGGTGCGTTCTACAACAGAACGAGCAACACCACGCTTCTTCCTTGGACGGACGGGTCTATCACGTTCGGAGGAATTGAACGAGCGTTCTCCTCAGATTGGCGGCCTCCTCCCGCTGAAGCTGCGCTGCTGGAGTACCTCAAAGAGCGTGCCCCACCGGGGTCTACCGTCCTCATGCCGCCTTCGCTTAGCGATCGTTTTCTCTCAGCTGTCCTGAGAGATGTGAGGAGCGTCAGTTTCCCGAGTGCGCCCAACCGTGAGCTACGGGAGGCCCTCATTTTCGCGTACTACAATGCTAATGGCAGCGATGTGGACACAATGCTGGACGAGCTCGGCGTCGACTACATTGTGGGCGCGCCCAATACGGCGATCGACGATGAAATTCGGCGGTTCGCCAGCTTCGATGCCGAAGATTTCGTCGTCGATCTGGGCGAACCAGAACTGATCACATTCCGCGCTCCGGGTGGCGATGACTTCAGTGCGTGGGCGTTCGGCGGTCGTGGTGAAGAGAAGATCGGCGGTGTAGAGTTCACGATTCCAGCCGATATGGATCCGTCGCGTCCCATGTTAGACCTTGTGCTTGAGACTGCTCCAGCTGAAAGCGTCGCGGAGGATGCCGTTGTTCGTCTGGGCATCACCTACTACCCTGCGAGCGGCGACTTCACGGACGTCGTATTTAACATCCGACTTGAAGAAGGCACGCTCCAGGGTGAGCGAATCATCACACGACGAAGAGTCAATGCTCCGGTGGAGGCTGGGACACTCTACCGCTTTACCGTTTCGAGGCTGCCAAACCAGCTTAACGACGTGCTGTTTACGGGGCTCATTTTGAAGTACTGGTCCACTACTACCTACGTGCCTATTGGAGATACTGGATTCTATATCTTCGAACGGTAGCTTCGTAGTTCGTTGAAGGTACTACCCCGTCTGATCATCGAGACGCATGATAGAGACGCATGACTGAACAGAATGGACTTGCCCCACGGCCATCGACCGGTTTCAGGCTAGCTGAGACCCGGGTGGTCTGGAAGATCGTCCGCGCGCTGCTCGTTGCACCGGCGGTCTTGGTGAGTCTGTTAATTGCCTATGAGAGCGACATCCTCTCAGAACTGCCTGCCTATCCGGCTACTGTTGCGGCGTTTCTGATCATCATCGTCCTACCCGGCGCAGTTCTGCAGGCCGTGTTCCTCAAGGGGAGCGCTTCGGGGCCTCTTGAGCGTCTTGCGATCGCGCTGCCGCTTGGCCTTGGAGTCGCCGTCATCCCTGGATTACTCGTGCTGGAACGACACACCGACCTGCAGGAATTCGCCACGTTCCATATCGTCTTCGCTTCGTTGGTGTGTGGCGTGTCGATGCTCTTCTGGCCTCGCAAGCAGCAGGACGTACCCGTGGTGGAGAGCGGCGGTCCAGGACGCTTCTTGTTGTTCGCCGTACTGCTTGTGGTGGTGGCTGGCATCGTGACGACGCCGCTCTGGGCAAAGGGCCGGATCGCAGCCGACTTCGACGATTGGACGTACTTCGCCTACGCTAACGACTACATTGAGTCGGACGAGATCAACGCGGTTGAGCCGTTCCTTGGGACCGAAGACTCCGTGAACCCCCGCATGCGGAGCAACGTGTGGGTGTTGATGCAGGCGCAGGTCGCCGCAGTGGCGGGGGTCCCCGTGAACGATGCGGTTCTTGAGTATCTGCGGCCGCTGCTCACCGTGTTCGCGGTTCTGGCGACGTTCGCGTTGACGCGCACGCTGTTCAAAAACACGACGGTTGCGCTGCTAGCTGCTTGCTTCCAACTAGGCTACGCGTTCATCGATCTCTCGGCGCAAGAGGGGATGGGCCGAAATCTCTTGATTCGAATCAGCGAAGACAAGATGGTCGGCGCCTTCCTTATCTTTCCAGTTGCGCTGATCTTCCTGATGCGGTACATCGATAATCGCTCCCTCTACGCCTTCGCTGGGTTTGCCATCGTCGTGCTCGGCCTCGCCTTCGTGCATCCCGTGCCGCTGATATTCCTGGCGACGACGATCGGCGCCTTGGCTCTCATACGGTTGCTCTCGGACCGGTCGTTCGGTGTGCTACGGGAGTTCGGCCTGTTGTTGGTGCCGGTCGGTCTGGCGTCGATTTGGCCCTTCATCCAGCGTCAACTGCTTGTAGACGTGGTGCCGGAGTTGTTCGGAACCAACGCCAGCGCAATCACGTTCCGCGACCAGTTCCACACCGTCGAAGTCGGCGCTGGCCTCCTGATCGGCAACTATCATATGATCTTGCATCCGTTGATGATCGTCGGGATCGTGCTGGTGCCGCTCGTTTGGCTTGCGACTCGCAAATCGACGGGTGGCCAGCTCGTGCTGGCGCTCACAGCCGGCTCGCTGGTGGTGTTCTTTACGCCGCTGCTCGCCACGCCGGTCGCAGAGATCATGACGCCGCAGACGCTGTGGAAAATGCCCTGGATGATCCCCGTCGGACCCGTGCTGGCGATGGCTACGTATGAAGGTCTGAAACGGCTGCCTTCGGGGCTGCAGATGCTACCGATCCGGGCGGTCGCGCCGAGTATCGTACTCGTCGCCGCGCTCGGTATTGGGCTGGTTGTAGTAGAGCAGTATGAAGTCCTGGATGGCGGCGCGTTCTACAACTGGCGGAGTGAAGAGAGTGTGGTGCCATGGGGCGGAGAGTCGATCTTTCTCGGCGGGCTTGATCGTACGTTCGCCGAGACGTGGCGCCTGCCCGACGTAGAGGAAGCGATGCTCCGCTGGATCGAGCGAGATGCGCTCGAAGGCTCGGTTGTTCTGGTCGAGCTTGCCCGGATCCATCACATGATCCCAGGGACCCTGCAGAACATCTACCCGGTTGACTTCGGCGGCGTGGCAGGTGAAGGGGAGCGGCGTGATGGCGCGACGGCATTCGCCGAAGGCGCACTCACAGTGGCCGAGCTTTACGCGTATCTGGATCAGTTCGACGTCGACTATATCGTGGCGCGTGAGGTAGGGGTGGCCAACGAGGTACTCCGTGAGTCGGAGCGCGCGCACTTCCGGCAGGAGTTTTCGCCATATCTAGTCTACGAAGTCCGCTGAAACGGTCTCTCTACTTGACAGTTTCTCTATAATAGATGCGACGCTCTGCCAGAGGAGGAACAAATGGCTGTTACACCTTCCACGAAACGCTCGGACGCCAAGCCTGGCCAGATAGCTTCAGGGGCGCCCCAGAAGGACACGTGCGACGTCTCGGTCGTCCTCCCGTGTCTGAACGAAGAAGAGACGGTCGCTGCCTGCGTCAAGAAGGCGCTTGGCTGGTTCGAGCGTGAAGGCATCGATGGCGAGGTCGTCGTCGTCGACAACGGCTCGACCGACCGCTCTCGCGAGGAGGCGCTGCGGGCCGGCGCACGCGTGATCGAAGAGTCTCG
>JADFRJ010000169.1 GCA_022561355.1 Chloroflexota bacterium
CATCTAGATGTCTGATGGCGGAGGGAATGGGATTCGAACCCATGATCCGAGTTTCCCCAGATAACCGCTTAGCAGGCGGCCGCACTAGGCCTCTATGCGATCCCTCCGCCCGAATCTTAGCATGGGCCCCACGAGCCGACCAGAAGATTTCTGGAAAATAGGTGTGAGAGAGGTTGACAAGCCTGCAATGAGCCAGTATTATGATGGCATAGTGCTGGCACAACGCCAGCAAGCAGGAGGCACTAGGAATGACTCAAGTCACCTTCCGGCACGCGCGACACGACGAGGTCTACGAACGCATCGGCGAGGTCATGTTCGGCGATCCGCCACAGAAGGCCGTTCGCGTCTGCGAAAGCGTCGAGCGAGCGCAACGATTCGGCTGCATGCAGGTCAGCACGCCGGAGTTAGGGCTGGGCTGGGACCGTACCGTCTTCCAGGCAGGAACCTCATGGTGAAGGAGCTGGCATGACTGAGTTTACGACCGACGACATCTTCGAGGCGCTCAAGAAGCCGCTCGCCGTCATCGACAACCCGGAGCGCCAGCAGCAGATCAAGGACTACATCGAGGCCGCCCGCGTGAACGTGGAGCGCTCCGTTTTCGACCTGCTGGCACAGTTCGCGGAGGCCGTGAACGAAGAGGTGTCCGCGCATTACGCAGTGACGCTCAACTACAAGCCTGGCGTCCTCGACCTCGATGTGAAACGGCGCGAGGTGAGTGAGCCGGACGAAGATGTCTGGTCGATGGCCGATGGCGAGGTCGAGAAGATCACGATCCGCGTGCCTGCGGAACTCAAAGAGATGGCTGCGGAGGCAGCGAAGAAGGCCAGCATCTCGGCCAATAGCTGGTTCGTGCGGCAGATGGCACGCAGCGTGCGCAGTGCCGACATCGACGTGACGGTGGAGCCAAAGGAACGGCGACGTCGCGGTCGCCGCAGGGGCCGGGGCGGAAAGCTCTCGGGCTGGGTTGGCCCGGAGGATCAGGAATAGGGGCGATTGGCGTGCGCCAATGGGCGATCGGCACAGGCCGATCGCCGCAAAGGAGGAACGAGATGGACTACTTCAACTACATGGTCTACGAGATGCTCGCGAAAACGGCTGTGCATGAGCGCCTGGCCGGAATGCGTATGGAAGAGCCGGCGGCGCCAAAGCGGCTCAGCCTGGTCACGCGCGTCCTCGCCTCGTCGCTGGTGCGCCTAGGCCTTCGCCTTGACCCCGCAGCGGGCGAAGGCCTAGGCGGCCGCGGCTTGTCGCTGGCCCGGACTGAGGCGAGGAGCTAACGCATGCTGAGACTCGCCGTCTTCATCATCGCGCTGCTCCTCGCCGTCGGCGCTATCGACGCCACGGACGACGCCTGGCTCATCACGCTCGCCGTGCTCTCCGGCATCGTCCTCTTTAGCGGCGGCGTCTTCAGGCCGAGATTTCACCGCGTGCGGGCCTGGGTCGACCCCTGGCACCGGGATTGGGACTGGTAGGGCGGGATGGAGTTCATCCGCACGCTCGACGTGAAGTTCGACGTTGGAGACGCCACGCGGCTGACTGTCGATAGCCAGTCCGGCACGGTGGCCGTCCGCGGTGACGGCGTGCGCGTCGTGCGCGTCGAAGTCGTCGCGCGGCTGTGGGCGGAGGATGACGCGGAAGCGGACGACCAGGCGGAGCTGATCCGCCGCGCCATCCAGCACCAAGGCGGCAAGGTCACCGTGAGGGCGCCGGCGCTCTTGCGGCCGCGTCCGTTCCTCTTCTTCGGCCATAGCAGGCCGAGGGTGGACTACCAGATCACCGTCCCCACTAAGACGGAAGCGAAGATCGACAACCGCAACGGCCGGATCGAGGTCGAGGCGATTTCCGGTCCGCTACGGATCGAGTCCAGGAGCGGGAAAATCTCCGTCAGTGACGTCACATCTGACGTCGAGATCCAGTCACGCAGCGGCGCGGTCCAGGCCGAGTCGATCGGCGGCTCGCTGGACGTAGAGTCGCGTAGCGGTTCGATGCGCATCAAGAGCTGCGGCGGTGATGCCAGCCTGGAGTCCCGCAGCGGTTCCCTCACGATCGAGGACGTGGGTGGCAGGCTGAAGGCCGGGATCCGCAGCGGCTCCTTCAAGTATGCCGGCGCCGTCCGCGGCTCGTTTGACATCGACGTCACGAGCGGTTCCGTGCGTCTCGCCCTCGATCCCGACAGCCGCTTCTTTCTGGACGCTGAGGCGATCAGCGGCTCCGTGACATCGGACCTGCGTTTGCGTGAGGACGGCAGCGGCGGCCGGCCGGCCAAGAACGCCCCCAAGGTGCGCATCCGCACCGTCTCCGGCAGCATCCATATCGCGTCCAACTAAGCGTTTTGGGTTGAGGTCCACAACGCACATAGGCCTCAGCGCCGTCCGTGGTAGACTGCGGAACGCGCTATGACTACGCGGTTCACGGAACGTGATCTTGAGCGCTGGGTCGAACGCGGGCTGCTCTCCGCGGAGCAGCGCGACGCGATCCTAGAGGAACTCACCACCCGCCCGCCGGACGAAGGCCTCAGTGTCGTCACGCTGCTCTACTACGGCGGCGGCCTCCTTGTCCTGCTCGCCTACGGCATCTTCCTCGGCTTCCAGTGGGAGGCGATGAACGAGGCCGGGCGCGTCGTCATCGCGGCGTTCTCGCTGGCCTTCTTCGCGGCTATCTCCACCTTCCTGATCCAGAACCAGCGCTTCCGCGTGCCCGGCGAGCTGTTGCAGGTCGTCGCTGTCGCCATCGTGCCGATGCTGGCGTTCGCGGTCTTGGACGCCATCGGGCTCTGGCCGGACGATCCGGGCTTCCGGACGCCCTTCCAGGACCGGGAGGAGTACCACACGGATCTCACGTGGGGGCGCATGGGGATCGCCGGGATTACGATGCTGGGGGCGTGGGCCGCTTTCCGCCATTCCCGTTCGCCTTACGCGCTCGTGGCCGGAATCATGTCGGCGGCCTGGTTTGTCCTCGACGTTAGCATTCAGATCCAGCCTGACCGTGTGCGGTTCGAGTGGGGCACGCCCCAGTTGGTCCTGCTCGCCTTGATGGGCGCTGGTGCGCTGGCTGCCGGCGTCCTCACAGCAGGGGCGGGCGATCGCGACTACAGCCTCTGGCTGTTCGTCCTCGGGTTGGCCGGTCTCGCGATTGGCCTTAGCGTGAAGGCGTTCGAGACAGACGCCTGGGCCTGGGGAGCGCTCTGGTTGCTGGTGTCGCTCGTCATCGTGGCGCTCTCCGTCCCGCTCCAGCAACGCCTCTTCGCCGCCGCAGGGCTGGCGGGCGTCTTTATCTACATTGGGCGCCTGGTGTTCGACGTCTTCGAGACGGCTGGCGCGGCGCTGGCGTTCGTAGTTCTGGGCCTGATGGTGCTCGCGGCGGGTGCGATCTACCAGCGCTTCAGCGAGCGGCTGTACGAACGAGGAGGGGAGACTTAGTGCGTCTTGCGCTCGCGAGCCTGGTAGCAGTCATGCTGGCCGTCTCGTGCGGCGGAGGAGACGCGGACGACCCGGCGGACAACCCTATCCTGATGCTGGAGGCTGGCGACAGCGGCGTCTTGCTCGCGCTCGGCGATTCGATCGCGGCCGGCAGCGGCGCGTCCGATCCCGCGACGACGAGCTACGTGGGTCTGGTCGCCGAAGCGGTGCGGTCCACGCTCAACGTTGACCTAAGGGTCGAATCGTTGGCTGCCGGCGGACCCACGACGCAAGACCTGATCGACGATCAGCTCGAACCGGCTCTGGCGTTGCTCCGGCAGGGCGACGTCCTGCTGGTGACGATCACGATCGGGGGAAACGATCTCAGTCAGTATGGCGCTCACGAAGCCTGCATCGCCGACCCCACCGATCTCGAATGCCCGCTTGAGGACGGGCTGCTGGAGGTAGAGGACCATCTCGACACGATCATGAGCCGGCTCCGTGAGGCCGCGCCCGACGTCCCGATCGTCATCCAGCTCTACCCGAACCTCTTCTCGGGCACCGGGCACGAATTCACGCAACAGGCCGAGGACGCGTTCCGCCTGCTCAACGGCGTGATCGTCGGCGTCGCGCGCAGCCACGATGTGCTCACCGCGGACCCCCGGCGCGCGTTTGCGGGCCAGGGCCAACACCTCACGCACTTGATGGACGATGCGCCGGACGCGCACCCGAACGACGCCGGCTATCAGGAGATCGCGGACGCGTTCCTGGAGGCGCTCGGTGTGCCACGTTAGATCTCGTTGTAGATCAGTCGTAGGGGAGGCCTTCTGGCCTCCCGCGACCGCAGTCGCAAAGTCCTAGCATCGCTTGGCGAACTCTTCGGCCCCTATACGGAGCTAACGATGTCTTGGATCTGCGGCGCGTGCTCGCGGTCGTGCAAGGCCACGTTTTCGAGCAGGCTGAGGATGCTGTACTCCTCGTGGCCCACGACGCGCAGCGTGTAGAAGGTCTCCTCGTCCACGCCATCGATCGCGGTCTCCAGCGCAGCGCGCGAGTTCTCCAGCGCGCTGATCGCGCTGGCTACGGTTGGCGGCGGGACCGTGATCGCTTCGTCTTCTGGTTGTGGTAGCTCGCGCAGGTGGCGAGCCAGCCGTCCATAGAGCACTTCGGAATGGATGGCGTGTTCCAGCACCTTGCGCACGGACCAGCCACCGCGCCGCTCCTTGTCGAGGTCTTCGTCCTTCAAGTCGCGCAGCACGGCCAGCAGACCATCACGTGCCTGAGAGGTGTCCTCACGGGCTTTCGAGAGATCGCGGTCAAATTCGTCGCTCATATTAACCCTGCGTCTTTCAGCACCTGTTCGGTTGTGGACCCGATCTCCGCGGGCGACTCGGAGATGATGGCGCCGGCGGTCGCCAGCGCGTCCTTCTTCGCCTTCGCGGTCCCCGTATCGCCGGCGATGATGGCGCCCGCGTGGCCCATCCGGCGTCCCGGCGGCGCCGTGGCGCCCGCGATAAACGCGATCACGGGCTTCTGCATGCCGCTCACGTACTCGGCGGCTTCCTGCTCCGCGTTCCCGCCGATCTCGCCGATCAGGACAACGGCCGCCGTCCCCGGGTCGTTGTCGAACAGCTCCAGGGCTTCGCGCTGCGTCGTCCCGATAATCGGGTCGCCGCCCACGCCCACGCACGTCGACTGGCCGATGCCGCGCGATGAGAGCTGCGCGACCGACTCGTAGACGAGCGTCCCGCTGCGCGAGATGACGCCCACGGAGCCCATCGAGAACACGCTCCCCGGCATGATGCCGGCGCGGCACTCGCCCGGTGTGATCACGCCCGGGCAGTTCGGCCCGATCAGGCGCGTCCCGCCGCCCCGCAGCGTGCGCTTCACCTTCACCATGTCCAGCGTGGGCACGCCCTCCGTGATGCAGACGACGAGCGGGATGCCCGCGTCGGCCGCCTCGAGCATCGCGTCGGCAGCGAACGGCGCCGGCACGAAGATGAGCGAGCAATCGGGCTGCTGTTCGCGGGCGGCCTCCTGGACCGTGTTGTAGACGGGGACGCCCTCGAACTCCTCGCCACCGCGTCCCG
>JADFRJ010000170.1 GCA_022561355.1 Chloroflexota bacterium
AGCAGCACGGCCTTGATCGCGGTCGTGCGTTTCTTCAGCGTCTCGCGCAGCACCTCGTCCGTGAACGCTTCGTCGAGCGGCTCCGGGCCGAGCTTGGCCAGGATCGGCGCGGGGTCGTCGGTCAGCCACATCGTGCCGAACTTGCGCAGGTCGACGAAGCGCAGCTCGTTGCCGTCGTCGAGGCGAAAGCGCGCACGGATGTAGGGCTCATCGGGCGCCTTCACCGGCCGCAGCAGCACGTTGCCCGACATGCGCCGGTGCAGCACCCACCAGAGCCCCTTGTCGAGCCGCAGCATCAGGTACTTCCCGCGCCGCGACACGCTCTCGATGCGCCGGTTACGCAGGCCCGACTCGAACAGCTCGACGGGCATCTCTTGCACCAGCCTCGGCGCGTCCGGCGACACGCTCGCCTTCGTGATCTTGCGCCCGAGCACCGTCGCGCGCAGGTCGCGCGCCAGCGTCTCTACTTCAGGCAGCTCAGGCATCGCTCATCGCGGCACGGTCTGTTCGTCCCTGTCGGACGGCTGACCAGGCTTGTTCGGCCAGCACCACCGATGTCTCGATCTGCCGCTCCGGTATCGACCAGTATTCCTGGAGCAACTGGTCTTTCTCCTCAGGGCTGACCAAACGGAAGCCATGCCGCTCGTAGAAGCGGACGGCCCAGCGAGCAGCGGCCCATGTACCAACGAGCATGGGGCGCGCGGCCTCCCGACCAACGTGAGCCAGGAGCCTGCTCCCGATCCCCTGGTTTCGCCTGGATGTCCGGACGTAGGCGTGTCTGATGAGGGTCACGTCCTCGAGGTGCTGCAGGCCCATGACGCCTAGCAATTCTCCGTCTTCCTCGAACCCCCAGAACGCGACGCCGTTGTGGATCTCGTGCTCCAGTTCATCTTGGTCCATGTAGGGTTCTTTCCAGCAGTCGTCTGGGATCACGCCTTTGTAAGCCTGTGCGGCGTCATTAATGATCGCATAGATAGCCGCGAAGTCGGCGGGGTCACACGGGCGGATCATGTCGGTCTCCCGGGAGCGGCCATCGGCGACGGCAGGTCACGCGCCAGCGTCTCTACGTCACGCAGCTCAGGCATACACTCTGGTCTAGTCTAGTTGCCGACTTCCTCGAGCCGTTCAGCTAGCAACTCAAGTGAGTTCACCAATTCAATTGTGTCCGGCCACGATGAGCCCAGGACTGCATCATTCCCATGGGCCAACTTGTCACGCAGCTTCTCTCCGTTCTTGAGCACGTTCTCTAAGGCATCCTTAGAGCGAAATGTGCTTACTTTGACGAATTCTTGCGTTGCCAGGAGGATGTCCCGTTTATCACAAAACTGAAGGCACTCGACCAAAGCCAATTCCTGGTTCTGCTTCTTTCGAGCAGCGTGAAATTTCGTCGCGGCTTCCAGTCTCGGGGCACTAATGCTGTCACGCCAGGAATCGTGCTGGTAGTAGTGGCCAACTAGCCTCGTTAACTGCATCTCCAACAGCGTAATGACTCCAAAGAAGTAGAGCCTCACAGGCGCTTTGTTAAGGTCGGCTAGCGTTACGATCTGTGAAACCTTGCTCCCTTCCCGCAGGAACAGCCGCTTCTTGCCTTGCAGTACGCCCAGCGCCTCTCTCAAAGGAGAACCCGCGGCAAGAAGATCATCCGGCTGAAAGACGTTCTCGCTTTCCGAGCATACGCCGTCCTTCAGAGCAGCCAATTCCACGTAGCCATAAACGTTTCCAGACTTCTCCAAACCGACCACATCGAAGTCCTTCTCCTCCATCAACCGGCGGGCGACGGCGGCGTCCGCTCGCGCCTCGCAGAGTTCCAGCGCTGACGAAATCTGATCTACCGCGATGGCCTTGGTAAATAGATTTCTCAGATCCGCGATGCTAGATCTTAAGTGCTTTAGCTTAGGGGCCATTATGAGATCTACTTACCCCTCAGACCTTCACGGGCTTCATAGCGCCCCAGGACTTGCCAACCTTGACGTCGACCTTCAGCGGCACGGCCAGCTCCAGCGACTGCGGCATGATGCGCAGCGCCATCTCCTGCACGTCGTCGCGCTCCTTGGTCGGGCCCTCGAAGATCAGCTCGTCGTGGACCTGCAGGATCATGCGCGTCGCCATCTTGCGCTCGCGCAGCTCCGCGTCGATCTTGTTCATCGCGATCTTGATGATGTCGCTGGCTGCCCCCTGCGCCGGCATGTTCACGGCGACGCGCTCCGCCGCCGCGCGCGCCTGGAAGTTCGACGACCTGATCTCGGGGATGCGACGCTTCCGGCCGGACATCGTCTCGGCGTAGCCCAGCTCGCGGCAGCTTGCGATCACGCTTTCGCGCCACTCCTTCACCTTGGGGTACTTCTCGAAGTAGGTCTCGATGAACTCGCGCGACTCCTCACGCGAGATGCCCTCGCGAGCCGAGAGCCCGAACTCGCTGAGGCCGTACAGCACGCCGAAGTTGAACACCTTCGCGCGGCGCCGCTCCTCGTCTGTCACCTTGTTTATCGGCGTGCCGAACACCTGCGAGGCCGTCGCGGCGTGGATGTCCTCATCGTTCTGGAACGACTCCAGCAGGCTGGGGTCGCCGGAGAGGTGCGCCAGGATGCGCAGCTCGATCTGCGAGTAGTCCGCCGACAGCAGCACCGGCTTCGCGCCGAAGTCGCGCGCGATGAAGCAGCGCCTGATCTGGTTGCCGAGGTCCGTGCGCACGGGGATGTTCTGCAGGTTGGGGTCCTGCGACGAGAGGCGGCCGGTGGCGGCCACCGTCTGGTTGAAGTTGGAGTGGATGCGCCCCGTCTCGCTGTTGACGAGGGCGGGCAGCGCGTCGATGTACGTCGACTTCAGCTTCGTGAGCTGCCGCCACTCGAGCAGCACGTCGATCACGGCGTGTGCGCCGCGCAGTCCCTCGAGCGCGGTGGCGTCTGTCGTGTAGCCCAGTTTGGTGCGGCGCGTCTTCGGCAATCCCAGCTCCTCGAAGAAGAGCTGGGAGAGCTGTTGCGGCGAGCCCAGGTTAAACTCGTGGCCGATCTCCTCGTAGGCTTCCTGCTCCAGCTTCGCGACCTGTTCGCCGAGGTCGATCGACATCTCGCGCAGCGAGTCGCTGTCGACGGCGACGCCGGCCTGCTCCATGCGCATCAGCACGGGCACGAGCGGGATCTCGATGTCGTCGTAGAGCGGCGTCAGCCCCTCATCCTTCAGCTCGGGGTCGATCTGCGTCCTCAGCCGGCCCGCCATGTCGACGGCGCCGCAGGCGAACGGCGAGGCCTGTTCAGCGCTGACCTCCGTGATAGAGATCTTCTTCGCGCCCTTGCCGACCAGGTCGCTGAGCGGCGCGAGGTCAGCGCCGAGCCGTTCCGTCGCCAGCCATTCGACGTCGAGCGAGCGGTCGCCGAGCAGGTAGGCGCCGATCATCGTGTCGGAGACCAGCCCCTGCACGTCAACGCCGTAGCGGCCCAACACCTCCATCGCGAACTTGGCGTTGTGGCCGGACTTCGCGACCTTGGCGTCGGCGAACAGCGGGCCAAGCTTCTCGACCACGGCATCGATCGCCAGCAGCTCCGGGTCCAACAGCTCGGCCTGGTGACTAACAGGGACGTAGGCGGCTTTGCCGGGCGCCCACGAGAACGAGAGCCCCGCCAGCGAGGTCTGGAACGCGCTCTCGGTCGGCGTCATCACGCCGAAGGTGAACGACTTCGCCGACTTAAGCTGCTTCGCGAGCGCGGAGAGGTCGTTCGCCGAGTAGACCGTCTGGTACTCGGTGTCGACCGCCGGCGCCGCTTCTTTGACCGCCGCCTTGCCGTTGTCGCCGGCCTGCTCCGGCAGCCGCGGGATCAGGCTCTTGAACTCTAACTCGACGAATAGTTTTTCTAACCGTTCGCGGTCGTAGTCCTGTACCACCGTGCCTTCAAGGTCGAGTTCGACCGGCACGTCCCTCCTGATCATCACCATGTCCTTGCTGTGGCGGGCGTCGGCCTCATGCTCGCGCAGGTTCTCGCGCAGCTTCTCCGGCATCACGTCGTCGATGTGCTCGTAGAGGTTCTCGATGCTGCCGAACTCGCTGATCAACTTGAGCGCTGTCTTGTCCCCGACCCCCTTCACGCCGGGGATGTTATCGGACGTATCACCCTTCAGGCCCTTGAGGTCGGGCATCTGCTCAGGCGTCACGCCGTAACGCTCCTTGGCTGCCTCGGCGTCGTAGGTGACGGTGTCGTGCTTGAACGGCCGGATCATGAAGACGTGAACGTTCTTCTCGATCAGTTGGACGATGTCGCTGTCGAGCGTGACGAGGTACGTCTCGACGCCCGCCCTCTCGGCCTGCTTGGCCAGCGTGCCGAGCACGTCGTCGGCTTCGTAACCGTCCGCCATATAGATCGGGATGTTGAACGCTTCGATGACCTCTTTGACGCGGGGTATCTGCGCGGTCAGCTCCTCGGGCGTCTTTCGCCGCGTCGCCTTATAGGTCGCGTCCTTCTCGTGCCGGAACGTCTTCCCCGGCGGGTCGAGCGCGACCGCGACGTGCGTCGGCTTTATATCGTTGAGAACGGTCAGGAGCGTGTTCGCGAACCCGAACGGCACCGTCACGATCTCGCCGGTCTTGCGTACCGTCAGCGGCTCCTTGAACGCGTAGAAGGCGCGATAGATGATGCCGTGGCCATCGAAGATGACCAGCTTTGGCTTAGCTTTGGGGCTCACCGTGCGATTATAGCACCGCCGCGAAAGACGCTTGCGCTATTTGCGGCGGCCTAGTGCCCCGCCATCAGGCGGTCGCGTTGCTTCTCGTCGGTCGCCAGGTCGATCGCCGTCCACGCCATCGCGAGCGCGCCATCGTAGACCGCCTGATCGGCGGCCTCTGTGATGCAGTGCGCCGCGAACTCCGGCTGGTGGTTGACCGCCGGCAGCGAATCGATGCCGATCATCGGGTGGATCGATGGCATCACGAGCGAGACGTTGCCCATGTCGGTCGAGCCACCCGAAAGGTCAGGCCGCCCGCCGGCGTCCGCGAACGTCCGGCCCAGCGCCTCCGCGTTGAAGCGATACGCCTCCACCATGCCGGCGTCATGCTCCATCTGCGCATACGGCGTCTTCGTCGTGATCTCGAGCGTCGCGCCCGTTGCGGTCGCTCCCGCCTCGAAGCAGCGGCGGACCTGCTCTCTCATTCGGTCGAGGTGTTCTATCGTCCGAGCGCGGACGCTGTACCTCGCCGCCGTGTGCGCGGGAATGATGTTCGGCGCGTCGCCCCCGTCCGTGACGATGCCATGCACTCGGTCCGTCGGCCTCATGTGCTGGCGCAGCAGTCCAATCGCGACCTGCGCCACCGTGAGGGCGTCCGCGGCGTTGATGCCTTGCTGGGGCGCCGCCGCCGCGTGGGCGGACTTGCCCGTGTAGTTCACCGTCCATTGTTCCACCGCGGTCATCATCGGCTCCAGCGTGTCCGCCGGCGCCGGGTGGACCATCATCGCGGCGTGTTGGTCCTCGAACGCGC
>JADFRJ010000171.1 GCA_022561355.1 Chloroflexota bacterium
AAGAAGAGCGCCTGAAGAGCATGATCAAGGAGCTTCAGGCGGCGTAAGGCCAAGCGTCTCTGCCTCAGGAGGAGTCACTCGGACCCTCACCCCCCGGCCCCTCTCCCAGAAGGGAGAGGGGAGCTAGTCTGTACTCGCCCTCTCCCCTAGCCCTCTCCCGCGGGCGGGAGAGGGGGAGACCTAGCTGTTTAGCGCGTTCCTGATGCGGTCGAGAGCGGTTTCGATATCGTGTTCGACCTGCTCTGCGGATAGCCGGACGACATTCAGGCCAGCTGCCTCGAGTAGTTGCTGACGCTCTTCGTCCGCACCTTTCTGGCCGGCGTGGATCGCCCCGTCGACCTCCACCGCCAAGCGCTTCTCCGGACAGTAAAAATCGAGGATGAGCGGTCCGAAAGGATGCTGTCTCCGGAACTTGTGACCATCGAGTCTCTTCCGGCGAAGGCGCTCCCAGAGGATCGCCTCGCTGCGAGTTGGCGCTTCCCGTTGCCTCCTCGCGGCGTCCACCATCCGGCGCTTTCGTTCTTTTGGTATGTCGAGCAGGTTGCTGCGCCCTTCGTAAGGCTCCCCTCGTCTGTTCTCGGGAGAGGGGCCGGGGGAGAAGGCAAGGAACAGCTGGCAGCAGAGCGAGCCCTTGTCCGCGGCTTCTCGGAACGCTTCGACCGGTAGCCAGCCGGTGTCCACGTAGAGCGTGCTCGCCGCCTCCGCCGTGCGCGGTGGCAACACCGGCTCGCCGCCCGGCGACGCCTCGTACACGGTCATGTGCAGGACGTACTCATCGCGCTGCTGCTCGCCCTCGGCGAGTTGGCGCAGCGGCGTCAGTTCGACGCTCAGCTTCTCCGTCCCGAGGCGTCGCACGCCGTCCTCCGGCGTCTCGCCATCCTGGAGCGTGACAGCGGGCAGGCCCCAGATGCCCGGCAGCTCCTCGCCCGGCTCGTCGGGGCGCTTGACCGCGAACACCAGGCCGTCAGCGCGGCGCATCGCGGCGGCGACGGCATGGTGAGTAGGGAACTCGGCCACGAGTTAGCTGGCCTCTGGCCAAGAGAACTCGAGCAGTTCGACGCTCTCCAGCCCTTCGGCCACGAGCGCGTCGACATCAAGCGCCTCCTCGGCCGCGATCAGCTGCTCGACGCTGCTGTGCGTCGCCGGGTTACGCGGCACGAACAGCGTGCAGCAGTCTTGGTCGGGCTCGATCGACGTCTCGTACGTCTCGATCGCGCGCGCCTCGTCGATGATCGACTCCTTATCGAGTCCCACGAGCGGCCGCAGGATCGGCAGCGTCGTCGCCTGATCGATCGTCGCCATGTTCGAGAGCGTCTGCGAGGCGACCTGCCCCAGGCTCTCGCCCGTCACCAGCGCCTCCGCGCGCTCTCGCTCGGCGATCGCCTGCGCGATGCGCACCATGAAGCGGCGGTACAGCACGACGCGCAGCGGCGCTGGGCAGGCGGCGACGATCTTGTGCTGGATGTCGCCGAACGAGACGACGTGCAGGCGGCTCTTGTACTGCCAGCGCGTCAGGCTCTCTGTCAGCGTGATCGCCTTATCGCGTGAGGACGCATCCAGATAGGGGAACGATTGGAAGTGGACGAACGACACCTGGCAGCCCCGGCTCAACGTGCGCCACGCCGCGACCGGCGAGTCGATACCGCCCGAGAGCAGCGCCACGACGCGCCCGCTCACGCCCACCGGCAGGCCGCCCGCCCCGTTGATGCGCTCGGTGTGCAGGTAGGCGCCGTTCGACATGATCTCCACCTGGAACGTCTTCTCCGGCTTTGTCAGGTCGACGCGCGCGCCCGATGCCGCCTTCACGTCGGCGCCCAGGCTGCGCTCCATCTCCTGAGACGTGCTGGGATAGCGCTTGTCGCTGCGCTGGACGGTGACGCGGAAGCTCTCGAACGGCTCCTTCGCGGCCATCTCCAGCATGCCTTCGCGGATCAGGTCCTCGTCCCACGGCAGCACGCGACACAGGGAGAAGTTGCGCAGCCCGAACACGCGCAACAGCCGCGAGCGTAGCTCCGGCCAATCGAAGCCGGCGCCGGGTGTGATCACGATGCGCTGCGGGTTCCAGTCCGTGTCTTTGATCGGGAGTCCTTTGAGCGCCGTGCGGATGTTGCGTCCGAGCTGTCGCACGAAGAACGGCCGGTTCTTCTTCTTCAGCGTGATCTCGCCCAGCCGGACGACGATGACCGTGCGCTCCTTTACCTTGGGAGCGTACGGCTTCGTCTCAGGAGTCGCTTGCGTCATGGAGTGAGGGTAGCAGATGGGGTGTGCTGTTCATGTCCCGTATACTTTTTATGATTAGCTACTAAGAAAGAGAGCACGGATGCCCGATAGACTCCCGCCGCCGCAGGTGGAACGGTTCCTGCGCGGCCGCCACGTCGCCGTCCTCACGACCATCAATCCCGACGGCACGCCCCTCCAGACGCCGCTCTGGTACCACTACCAGGACGGCGTCATCTACGTGCGCACGAACTCCAAGAGCGGGAAGTGCCGCAACATCCGCCGCGACCCCCGCATCAGCCTCTGTGTCCAGGACGAGCGGCCGCCGTATCGCGGCGTCACGGTCACGGGCACCGCCGAGATCACGCCGGACCGCCCGGAGCTATCGGCGGCGATGTCGCGCAACTACCTCGGCGCGATCGCGGGCTTCCTCTACCTCCGCCTGCGTACGCGCAGCCAAATCGAAGAGGACCCCGATACGATCCTCGTCATCCAGCCCGAGCGCAAGACCGGCTGGGACTACCGGCCGCAGACTCCCCTCGTCGGCCGCCTCTGGCTCACGCTGAAACGCCTGCTGCCAGCGGGGCTGTAGGGCGAAGCCGTACGTGGCGAGCCGGACGGTCGACGCGTTGGCCTGCACCCATACCGAGGTCGCTCTGGCCGTGATGCCGTAGGCTCCCTAATCCCTACTCCGTGAGCTTGCGATAGAGCGTGGGGAGGCGGCTGGGCAGGGTGGCGATGTCGTCCAGGACTTCGTAGCCCATGTCCTCGCACATCTGCCCCAGGTAGTCGTGGCCTTCCTTGTCGACCGTCAGCGCGAAGGGCGTGATGCCCTTGCGCTTCGCCTCCACGAGCGCCTGCTTGGTGTCGTGGATCGCGTACTCCTTCTCGGTGCGGTCGCGTCCGTAGCCATGGTCCTGCGGCCGGCCGTCTGAGACGAGGAAGAGGATCTTCACCTTCGCGTCGTGCTCGTCTAGCTTGTAGGTCGCGTGGCGGATGGCCGGCCCCATGCGCGTCGAGCGGATCGGCGCGATCTTGTCGATGCGGCGCATTATTGTGTCGGAGAACGGCTCCTCCAGGTCCTTGATCACGTAGAACTCGACGTTGTCACGGCCGTAGCCGGAGAAACCGTAGATGCCGTAGGTGTCGCCGATCGTCTCCAGCGCCTTGATCATCAGGACGGTGGCCTCCTTCTCGAGGTCGATGATGCGCTTCGGCGGCACGACAGCCTGCTGGGCGCGACGCTGCGCCAGCCACTGGAAGTAGCGGCGCGGGTCGTTGTCGAAATTGGGCTCGTCGTGGTACTTCTGTTTGCGCTTCTCGATCTCCTCGTCCGTCGATGCGCTCATGTCCAGCAGCAGCGCCACCGCCACATCGCGCTCCACTTTGTTGCGGCGCCAGTAGAGCTTGTCCGTGTACGAGTAGCCGGCCTGCTTCTCGACCAGGTAGTCGACCACGAGGTCCAGGTCGAAATCCTCGCCGTCGTGGAGGCGCTTGATCTTGCGGAACAGCTCCGGCCGCAGCAGTTCGAACTGGCGGCGCGTCTCCGCGACCAGCGCCGAGTGCTCCCGCAGCGTCTCCTCGAAGAACTCGTCGGAGCCCTCCTCTAATGTTTGCTCCAGCACGCGACACCAGCCCGGGCGGTAGTCGGCCGCGCGGAAGTCCCACTCGTCGTAGTAGAAGGCCTTCGCCTCCTGCGGCAGTTCGCCCTCCTCTTCGCCCTCGCCGCCCTCGACTGGCTCGCCGTCCGCCGTCTCGATCTTCTTGTCGGGGATCGGCGTGCCGGCCTCCTTCTCCAGGTTGGTGAGGAAGAGCCCGATCGTCGATGCCAGGTCGCCTTCCGCCACCGCGTCGACGCTGATCTCGACGCTCTTCTCCATCAGCTCCTTGAGCTGTTCCGCCGTCAGCGGCGAGAGGCCGTCGGGCCCCTCCTTGCCGTCCTGCAACCGCAAGCGCATCAGGAGCTGGACCAGCTCCGGCTTGAAGTCGCCGCGGAAGTCGACCGGCTGCGGGCTCTCGTACTCCTGCTCGTCGCCCGCGGGCATCGCGGACTCGTCGGGACCGCCTTGGCCGGACGGCGTCGACATCATCATCCCCATCGTCTCATCGGTCATCTCCTCCCAGTCTTCCAGCATCTCGGGAAGGATGTTGGGGACGCGCATCACCAGTTCGTAGAGGGCGAGCGTGGCCTCTGCCGCGTCCTCGACGATCGCCTCGGGCACTTGAATGGTGGCCAGCAGGCGGAGCGCCTCGGCCAGCGTGGCGTTGAGTTGCTCTGGCCAGACGATCGTGCGCGCGCCGTCCAAGGTCGCCCGCACCAGGTTCTCGATCAGGCCCTGCCGGAGCGGCAGCGTTTGTGGTTCGGGGCGCCGCTCCAGCTCCGATTCCTGCATCGACGCCCACGAGCGGCGCACACCGCTATACTCGCGGCGTACCAGCGAGTCGATGCGCGCGTCCTCGACGATCGTGAACAGATCGAGCGAGATCTGGCGCTCGTCGAACAGGTCGAAGAAGCGCTCCATCTCCGTCAGCTTCTCCGGTGGCGGCGCATCGCCGATCCGCTCCGCCTCAACGTCCTGCCGCTTGCGCGGCAGCACGTTGCCGTCGCGCTCGAAGCGGAACCAGAAGCTGCCGAACTCTAGGTGCGCCGACTGATGCGTCGCGTAGACCTTATAGACGGCGAAGTTCTGCGCCTTCTCGATGTGTTCGTCGACGTACTCAGGCAGGTAGACCGTTGTGCCCTCGGTGCTCGGCCGCTCCTCGGAGACCCAGCCGATGCCCTTCTCCGCAAGGCTCGACACCGGCTGGATCGCTACGTCCGTGCCGGTCAGCGCCTTGCAGTAGAGGCGCAGCACGCCGCCCGCCTGCGACAGCTCGACGCGCGACGAGAGCGTCTGCAGCACCTCTTCGCCCTTGCCGGACTCCAAGCGGAAGTAGGCTTCGCCGCCCGCCTCGCTGCGCTCCAGAATGTTGTGGCCGGCGTTGTGCCAGCGCTGCAGGTCGTCGGGGCGGATGCGCTCTAGCACGACGGGCGCGCTCTTCAGGAACTCCATGGCGGCGGCTGGTGAAGCGACCGCTAGTTCTTCGGCCAGGCCCAGCAGGTCGGCGTGCGACTCCCGCGGCGCCTGCGCCAGCGCTTCGGCGCCCTCCGCGAAGAGGGCGTACGCCTGGCGGCCG
>JADFRJ010000172.1 GCA_022561355.1 Chloroflexota bacterium
CCTGCCAATGGACGTTCGCCCGGAGCACCGCGAACTGGCGCAGGCGCTGGATAGGAAGCTGGCAGCGAAGCGGCTGATCGCGCCGGCGTGGCCTTCGGAGTACGGCGGACGCGGCCTCACCCCCTACGAGCAGTTCGCGCTCTACGAAGAGCTGGGCTACGCGTTGGCCCCTCGCCTAACGACGATCTCGGTCGACCTGGTAGGTCCGATCCTGATCCTCTACGGCAGCGACGAGCAGCGCAGACGCCACCTGCCCACGATCGCGAACGACGCGGCGGTCTGGTGCCAGGGCTTCAGCGAACCGGGCGCGGGCTCCGACCTGACGTCGCTGAGCACAAAAGCCGTGCGTAAGGGCGACGTCTACATCATCAACGGCCACAAGCTGTGGACGAGCATGGCGCACTGGTCGGAGTGGATGATCCTGCTCGCGCGGACGGGCGATGAGGACTCGCGGGGGCGTGGGCTCAGCCTCTTCCTCGTGCCGATGGAATCGTCCGGCATCACGGTGCGCCCCGTCTACGACGCGACCAACGAACACATGCTCAACGAGGTCTTTTTCGAGGACGTAGAGATCCCTGTGGAGAACCGCATCGGCGAGGAGAACAGCGGTTGGAAGTATGCAACCAGCCTCCTCCAGTACGAACGCGGCGACGCGCTGCTGATCGGCCAGTTCTCGCGCATGCTGCGCGACCTGGCCGCCCTCACGCGGGAGGCGGACCCCAGTCCGCCGGCCAGGCGCGCGCTCGCGCAGCACCAGATCGATTGGGAGATCGGGCGGCTGCTGACCCTGCGGGTCGTCAGCCTGCATGCCAAGGGCCAACTGCCCGACCGCGAGTCGTCGCAGGCCAAGCTGTTCATGAGCGAGGCGTTCCAACGGCTGGGCGTGACCGCCCAGGGCATCGCGGGAGAATTCGGGAACCTGACGCACGAAGATGGCCAATCGCTCCTCGGCGGCCGCGTCGTGCAGGCGCTCGTCGGGGCCACGACGGCCACGATCATCGCGGGCACGTCCGAGATCCAGCGCACCATCATCGCGACGCGCGGCCTGGGATTGCCGCGCTAGCCTCACGGGGCTAGCGACGAGCTGTCTTAGCGAAGGCTTACTGGTCTGACGCGCCCTGGATCAGCTTCCAGAGACGGTTGGGGCTGGCGGGGACCTCTTTCGCGCGCACGCCCAGGGGCAGGAGCGCATCGTTGATCGCGCACATGATGGCCGCGGGCGTTGTGTGGATGGCGCTCTCGCCGGCGCCTTTCGCGCCGAGCGGCGTGAACGGCGAAGGAGTAACGAGCGCGGCCTTTTCCGGAAACGGCACCTCGTGGATCGTCGGCAGCAGATAGTCCATAAACGAAGCTGTGAGCAGCTGGCCGTCGTCGTCGTAGACGTACTCCTCCAACAGCGCGGCCCCGACACCCTGCGCGAGCGCCCCTTGGATCATGCCCTCAACGTTGGCGGGGTTCAGCCGCGTGCCGCAATCGTCCGCGATGTAGTACTTGAGGATTTCGACCTTGCCCGTGCCGGGGTCGATTTCGACCATGACGAGATGGCAAGCGTTCGCCGCGGTCAGGTAGCTCTTCACCCGGCCCTGCTCGTCGGGCTCCACGCGGTCGGGGGCGGTCCACGCGAACGTGGCCTGGGGGCTGGGATCGACGTCCGGCGGGAGCATGTCGCTGCGATTGAGCATGATGGCCGCGACGTTGCGGACGGAGAGCTGAGACTCCGGGACCTTCTTCACGCGCAGCATGCCGTCGAGTAGTTCGATATCTTCCGGCTGAACCTCGAACATCTTCGCGGCGACCTTGGTCAGCTTTTCTGTCAGGCGTTGCGCCGCGCCGAGCACGGCCCCCGTGATCGCGACGCCCAGGCGGCTGCCGCCGGGACCGAAGTTCGGCGGCGCGGAGAGGTTGTCCACATGGACGACGCGCACGTCCTCAAGCTCGGTGCCAAAGTACTCGGCGAGGAGCTGCGTGATGACCGTGTACTGACCCTGGCCCTCGAGCGCGAACCCGACGCGCGCGGTGATCTTGCCCATCGTGTCGATCGCAACGGTGACGCCCTCCGGGATGCCGATGCCAGCGGTGCCGATCACGGTATAGGCGTTCCAGTCGAAGACGCCAGGCTCGATCGTGCTCACGACGCCGATGCCGACAAGGCGTCCCTCCGCGCGCGCTTCCTCTTGCTCGCGGCGCAGGTCTTCGTACCCCGCCATCTCCAGCACTTTGTCGAGCGCCGCTTCGTATTCGCCGCTGTCGTACTCGTTGCCGCTCGCGATGATGTACGGGAACTGGTCGGCTGGGATGAAGTTGCGGCGGCGTATCTCGGCCGGGTCCAGATCGAGGTCGCGCGCGGCGATGTCCATCATCTGCTCGAGCACGAAGTTATGGGGAGGCGGACCCATTCCTCGATATGGGCTGACCGGCAGCTTGTTCGTCGCGACGAGCGTGAGGTCGTACTCGGCGGCGGGGATCGCATAACAGCCCGTGAACGATGCCATCGGCTTGACTGCGCCTGTTGCGCCGAAGCCCTCTGCGGTCGCGCCCATGTCGTCGAGCAGCTTGACCCTGAGCGCCGTGACGGTGCCATCGTCCTTGACCGCGATCGACACGTCATAGTGGCGGTCCCACGCCTGGCTGCCGCCGGACGAGAGGTACTCCATGCGGTCTTCAATCCACTTGACGGGGCGGCCACCGGCCTTGCGGGAGAGCATGAGCGTGATATCCGTACCGCGGCCTCCCCCCTTGCCGCCGAAGCTGCCGCCGTGCGGCTGGGCGATGAAGCGCACCTTGTTGGATGGCAAGCGGAACGTGGCGGCGCGGCCCATCGCCATAAAGGAGGGCGTCTGGAAGGAGCCGCGACAGGTCAGCGAATCCTCAACGATGTCCCATTCGCTGATGATGCCGAACGTCTCGAGAGGGTTCGCGCCGACACGGTTCCAGCGAAAGCTCTCTTTGTAAACGTGGTCCGCCTTCTGGAAGGCCTCTTCGACCTCGCCCCAGGTAAAGATGCGCTGGTACATGATGTTGTCGTCGTGATCCTCGAAGACCTTGGGGCTATCCGGCTGAGCCGCCGCGAACGCGTCGACGATCGGGTCGATCGGCTCATATTCGACATCGATCAACTCGAGCGCGTCCTCCGCGATGTAGCGGCTGGTTGCTGCAACCGCGGCGACGGGCTCACCAACGAAACGCACTCTGTCGGTCGCCAGGACATAGCCGCCCCAGCCTTGCGGCGTCGTATACATCGGCCGGGTCCAGCGCTCGGCGTCCTCTCCCGTCAGCGTCGTGACCACACCCGGGAGCGCGGCCGCTCGGCTCATGTCGATCGACTTAATGCGGGCGTGGGCGTGCGGGCTGTGCAGGATGGCGCAGTGCAGCATGCCGGGGAGGGTGACGTTGTCGATGAACTCGGTTTTGCCCGTCACAAGTTGCGGGTCCTCGACGCGATTCACCGGCTTGCCCACCCACTTCACCTTGCTAACCGGCAGGTCGTCGAGCGACTTGGGAAACTCGAACGCCATCAGCCCAACGCCTGTAGCTTCTTGGCGGCGGAGCGCACCGATTTGAGGATCGACTCGTAGCCGGTACAACGGCAGATCGCGCCGCCCAGCGCGTCCTTGATCTCCTCCTCGGTCGGATCAGGTGTCTCTTGCAACAACTCATGGATTGTCATCATGAAGCCTGGCGTGCAGAAGCCGCACTGAAGGCCCCGCTCCTCGATGAACGCCTGCTGGATTGGGTGCAACTCTCCTGCTTCGGAGGCCAGCCCTTCGACCGTCATGAACTCCGCGCCGTCCGCCTGAACGGCGAGCATGATGCAGGAGCGAACGGCCCGGCCGTCCATCAGGACGGTGCAGGCGCCGCAGACGCCGTGCTCGCACCCGACGTGCGTGCCGGTCAACCCCAGCTCGCCCCGCAGCATGTCGACGAGCGTCATGCGCGGTTCGACCGATGCCTCGTAGGCGACACCGTTGACAGTGAGGCGAACGTCTCGTTTGGCGGCCATCAGGCGGCGCGCTCCAGCGCTTCCACAAGCGCGCGTTCGGTCAGCACCCCAGCCAGATTGCGGCGATACTCGGACGTAGCGTGGATGTCTGCGAGCGGCTCATCAATCGACGTCTTGATCTCGCGGCCGACTTCGCTCATCAGCGTGGCGTCGACTCGTTCGCCAACCAGCCGCTCCTCCGCCTGCTGGACGCGCAGTGGCGTTGCGCCGACGCCGAACAGCACGATGCGCGCGTCCGAGCAGGCGCCGCCGTCCATTGTCAGCGTGACGGCGGCGCCCGCGAGTGCGAAGTCGCCGTGTCTGCGGGTCATCTCTTGGATCGACCAGCCTGTGCCCTGCGGCAGGGCCGGAACGCGCACCTCGGTCAGCATCTCGGTTGGCTCCAGCGCCGTGGTGAGATAGGTGACGAAAAAGTCGGCCGCTGGTACGAGCCGCTCGGCATTGGGCCCGACGATACGCATCTCAGCGTCGAGCGCGAGCGCGACGGCCGGGTACTCGGCGGCGGGGTCGGCGTGGGCAATCGAGCCGCCGACAGTGCCTCGATTGCGGATCTGCGGGTGGCCGATCAGCCGCGTCGCCGCGTGCAGCAGCGGATTGACGCGCTGAACAAGCTCCGAACGCTCGACCGTACGCTGGTGCGTCATCGCGCCGATCGCGAGCGCATCACCATCCTCACGCACGTAGTCCAGCCCTTCGACTCGGTTGACATCGATCACGGCCGTCGGGCGTGCGAGGCGCATGTTCAGCAGCGGGACGAGGCTCTGACCGCCGGCCAGCAGCTTCGCCTCCGGCCCGTGCTCCTGTAGGAGCGACACGGCGTCAGCGACCGACGTTGGCGCAAAGTATTCGAACGAAACGGGCTTCATGATGAGTTCCGCTCAATTATAGGTGGGGGGTGACAGCGATCAAGGCGTCCAAGCGGTCGGTGATCGCCAGAGGCGTCGCGGCAGCAACGCCCAAAACTGACCGGAGGTCAGCCGTCATCCCCCGCGTTGATCTCGCCGGTGATGACGCCATCGCGCTCCAGCTCCGAAATCGCGGCGTCATCCAGGCCTACGATGCGCGACAGGATGTCGTGGTTGTGCTGGCCGAAGCAGGGCGCGGGCAGGTCGATGGGCTGCGGGTCGTCTCCCCTGCCCCACTGCGACGAGGCGCGGACTTCCGTACCGAAGGCGGGATGCTCGATCCGCTGGAACGCGCCACGGGCGTTCAGCTGCGGGTCCTCGCCCACCTGCTGAAGGTCGAGCACCGCGCCGGCGGGAACGCCATGCTCCTGCAGCGTCGCCTCGCAGTCGCGAGCCGTGCGCTGCGATGTCCACGCCTCGATCTTGGCGTCGATC
>JADFRJ010000173.1 GCA_022561355.1 Chloroflexota bacterium
CCGCTCGGTTCGTCGATGATGTCGAGCTCGGCGTTGGAGACGATCAGGTCGACATCGCCGGGCGGCGCGTCGGGGTCCTTCAGCGCGATGCCGAAGCCGTTGTAGAAGGCGAACCGCTCGCCGTCCGGCGACCACGTCGCGCCGCAGCCGCCCGCAACGATGCGCGGGCCGCCGGCGTCCTCGACCTCGATCGGCTCGAAGGGCCCCGGGCTGCCCAGGGTGGAACGGATCAGCACGGAATCGTCGTCCGGATGCTGGAGCGAGGCGACGGCAGACCGGGTTGCCGTTGCGGGGAGCCCACGGCCCACGACCGCGCCGTCCAGGTCGTATGTGATCGCATTCCGGCTGGCATCGGCGCCGACGACCAGGATGCGTGGAGTGCCATCTGGCTCACGCCACCACGTCGCCTCGATGAATACGCCCGCGTCTAGAACGACACGCAGCTCGGTTCCCGAGACGTTCATCACCAGCACGTCAGAGGCGCCGCTGCCGCCCAGCCGTTGGCGTGTGACCAGCAGCATCGTGCCGTCGGGCGACCAGTACACGGCGACGGGCCCCATCGAGAAGTCCGACGCGATCGGCGTGGGCGGTGTGCGGTCGAGGAAGAGGTCGATATCGGACAGGATGTTGCTAGCGTCGCTGGCGTCCACGACCACAACTCTATTGCGGTTGACGATGTATGCGAGTTGCTGGCCGTCTGGCGAGAACTCTGGCGCGGAGTAGGACTCGTTGTCCGGTCCCAGCAGGCGCTGCAGCTCCGATCCGTCCGGCCGCACGGCGTAGATGTTTCCCCGCATCGAGAAGACGATCGCTCCTCGTTCAGCCTGAGACGATGCCTGCTGCGTGGACGAAGGTGAGGGTGAGGATCCGGGCGCGACAGCGCTGCCGGCGCATGCAGAGAGCACGACGGCCGCCAGCGCAACAGCGAGAAGACGACCCCCAGAGATCGATACGCTCATTCGCCGATATCTCCTCCGCCCAGTGTACACCGCTTAGGGTTCGCGGCCGTCGTTAGCGCTCCGCGTACTTCTTCAGTTGTGCCTTCGTCAGCTGCAGCAGGGGGTAGCCCGCGGCTGCTAGCGCCTCACGCTCCCCCTTGTTCGGTATCTTCTCGCGCACGAGGCCCGTTGCCGTGACGTAGAGCCGGAAGCTCTCGAACTGGGGCGTATTTATGGTGGCTCTGTCGGTGCCGACGCCGATGAACGTCATGTCGTCCTCCTGTACAAACTCCCTTAGGAACGTGCTGCGGTCCATCTCCAGCCCTTGGAAGGTGTGGGTATTGAGGAACTGCTTACCACCCAGCATCGCCTTCGTCCACCCACCGTAGGGCGCCTGGAAGTCGAATGCGGGGTCGCCGTCGTAGTCGGCAGACCACAAACGAAGGTGCTTGAAGTTCGTCGAGTTCCCGACGTGTTCTCGCCAGAAGCTGCCCCGTGTGTAGATCCACGGCTCCTGGCCTGCGTCGCGGATGCGGCGTTCGGCTACCGCGATCTGAGCGACGGTAACCCCTACGGCAATATCCTCCACCTCCACGTCGATGGCGACGAAGGACAAGTGACCCCACTCCGCGCCACACAGCCGCTTGGCCGCATCGACGGAGTGACGCCCGTCAGTGATGACCACGGTGTAAGTCGCCGTGAACATCCCTGCTTCGCGGCCTAGCCGTAGACATTCCTCGACGTGCGGGTTCTCGGTCTCTCCGTGGAAGGCACCTGGAATGATCAGGCCAATGCCCGCCCTCTTCAGCCGCGCCATGTCGTCAGCAGTGTGGCGATGGTTGCCGTTGCCATCGTCGCACTGCCAGAACGACCAGTCCGCGGCTTGTAGCGTCGCGCCAACCAATATGCCACCTCCGTGAACTACGCGAGCAGCCAGAGCGCGGCTAGGATGGTCATTAATTACCGTCGCCCTGAACCTTGACACGGCTTGCGCCGTGCACTCCGCGTCCGGTCCGCTCGCGATAACGGGCACGGCGACTGCAATCACGGCGTTCAGCTCCAGTCCGCCGTGCATCCCATTCGACAGGCTCGGTCGTTCCGACTACAATACCCCTCCTATGGCGAGACCCAGAACTCTACGATGTCACCCTGATTCACCATCAGCAGGTCCGTCAACCTAGCAACGTCGTCTTGGCAGCTATCGGTGGCGGCCTCCTGCCACATGGCTGACCCGTCCAGCGGCAGAGTTATACCAAGCCCTCCTCGATTGCGATGAGCACCTCGGCCACCTCCGGCACTTGGAGCGGCAGATCTAGCGCCTCCTCTGGCGGCAATGCACTTGACAGGTCTGGGGTAGGAGTTCGATGCTCTGGACTCGGCGTGACCTTCACTGCGTCAGGCGGCACCAGCGCTCCATCCACGTCACCAGAACAGGCACAGATAAGGGCTAGCCGGCACGGCTAGCCGCTAGCCCGAAGAGCTAGCCGGCCGCAGGTCGAGCACGTTCAGCTCCAGCCCGCCTTTGATGTAGCTGTCGCTCGTGAGCGTCCAGACGAGATCGATCAGCGTGCCTTCCGCGATACCGCCGCCCTGCTGCCTGAACGCGATCGCCGGCCAGGAGACGGCCCCATCCTTGAGCTGCAGCTTGAGGTGGTCGCCGTCCTTGCCCACCGCGCGAAGTCCGCGCACCAGCACGCCGCGGCTCAGGAACGTTGGCACCGGGTTTTCGACGCCGTGGGGCGCCAGGCGGCTGAGCCAGCGGATCTCCTCGCCGCGCAGCTCCTTGAGCGGCAGCTCCGCGTCGATCTCCAGCGCCGGCGTCAGGTCCTGGCCTGCCAGCAGCTCCGCGGCATGGGCGATCAGGCGCTCCTTAATCTCAGGTATTTTCTCGTTCTTGGCCGTGAAGCCCGCCGCCATGCGATGTCCGCCGAAGCGCACGAACAGCTCAGGGCAGGACCGTAGCGCGCCTGTCACGTCGAATTCGCGGATGCTGCGGGCGCTGGCAACGCTCTCGTGTTCGCCTCGCTGGTAGACGAAGCTCGGCTTGTAGTACGTCTCGACGAGCTTCGATGCCACGAGCCCGACGATGCCGGCGGGTAGCTCTTCGTGTCCCACCATCAGCAGCGGAGCGTCTGCTTCGTCCGCGATCAACTCGCCGGCGAGTGCCAGCGCGTCTTGCGTAGCTTGCTGCCGTTCCCGGTTCAGCCGGTCAAGTTCAGCCGCGATCTCTCGGGCTTCGGTCTCGTCGGTGCTGACGAGCAGGTCGAACGCTAGGCGCGCGTGCGCCATCCGTCCCGCCGCGTTGATGCGCGGCCCTAGCGCGAAGCCGATCGCTTCAGTGTCAACGCCGGCCGGATCGATTCTCGCGACCTCCAGCAGCGCCCGCAGGCCGGGCCGCTCCGTCTTCGCGATAGCGCGCAGGCCGTCGCGCACTAGAGCGCGATTGCCTTCGACCATCGGCGCGAGGTCGCATACCGTAGAGAGCGCCACGAGTTCGAGCATCGCGCCGTTGTCCTCCGGGAAGTCCATCGCCTCGCGCAGCGCCCTGAGCACGTAGTAGCAGATGCCGCCGGCGGATGGCTCCGCAGTCGAGTTGGGGTCGCGCTTCGGGTTGACGATGGCGAGCGCCGCCGGAAGGAGCGGCGGCACCGTGTGGTGGTCCAGGATGATGACGTCCATGCCGTGGTTGCGCGCAGTCGCCACCTCGTCGATCGAGCTTGTGCCGCAATCGGCCGTCACCAGCAGTGTCGCTCCTAGTGCGTGCAGCGAGTCGACGGCGGCGTTGTTGAGCCCGTAGCCCTCGCTGTCCCGATGCGGCAGGTAGGGGAGCACCTTTGCGCCCATCGCCGCCAGGTTCTCGTAGAGGAGGGCCGTCGACGTGATGCCATCGACGTCGTAGTCCCCAAAGACGGCGACGACCTCTCCATCGCGGCAGGCTCTGGCTAGCCGTTCAACGGCTTTCTCCAGGTCGGGAAGCGCAGGCACGGGAGCGGCAGCCTCGAAGAAGGCCCGCGCGGCGCTGGCCGTCTCGACCCCTCGCAGCGCGAGGAGCCTGCCGATCAGCGGCGGCCAATCGCCTTCTGGAACGGACGCTGGGTCCGGCCGCAGGCGCCAGCGCTTGGCGGGCCGGACGGCGTCGGATATCGTCGCTTGCGTCATAGCTCTCCTAGCGCTAGCCGGTCGCCGAGCCGCCGGCGCTGTAGATGTGCGCGAGCCCGTGCAGCACGATCAGGGAGTCGATCACGTCTGCGACCGAGCCGGAGATCGCTCCGAACGTCGTCTGCGCCTCAAGCTGCTCCGCGGGCATCTCCTTGATGAACTCGATCAGCTTCTCATATGCGGCTGTGAACGCGTCCATCAGCTCGGCTTCGCTCAACCCCTCCTTGGCGGCGACGAGCTGCGCGTTCATCGCGTTGATGTCGACGCCCGCTCCCGCGTCGCCACCCGCGGGCACGGACGCGAGGTTGGGGGCCATGCTTGGCGCGATCTCGCCAATCGTGGTGACGTGACAATAGACCTGCTTTCGGTTCCAGCCCCCGCCCTCGTCGTCGTGGACCTGCTTCTTCCAGTCCTCCGGTGCGAACGCCGACGTGATGCGCTGCCCTTCCCGCACGATCATCTTGAGGCCGTCGATCAGATCCTCACGTGTCGTCATCGTTCCTCCTGTAATGGGTACCCGGCGGACCTAGCCGTCCATGCGCCGGAAGATCACCGAAGCGTTGTGGCCACCTAGGCCGATCGAGTTCGAGAGCGCCACTCCCACTTGTGCTTGCCGCGCGACGTTCGGCACGAAGTCGAGGTCGCACTCTGGGTCGGGCGTCTCATAGTTGATCGTGGGCGGAATGACGCCTTCGCTGATCGTCTTCACGGTCGCCAGCGCCTCCAGCGCGCCGCTGCCGCCCATCAGGTGACCGACCATCGATTTCGTGGAGCTGATGGCAAGGTTGTACGCATGCTCGCCGAACACCGCCTTGATAGCGGCCGTCTCCACCTTGTCGTTCATGGGCGTGCCCGTCCCGTGTGGGTTGATGTAGTCGACCTCCTCCAACGGCAGGCCGGTCTTGCGCAGCGCCATGCCCATCGCCTGGGCCGGCCCGCGCGCCGAGGGGTGGGGCGCCTCCATGTCGTGAGCGTCGTTGCTGGAGCCATAGCCGATGACTTCGGCGTAACAGTTGACCTGGCGCTCCTTGGCCGACGCGAGACTCTCCAGCACGAGCGCGGCGGCGCCTTCGCCGACGACGAAGCCGTTGCGGTTGGCGTCGAACGGCCGGCAGGCCTTCGTCGGGTCTTCATGGGTCGCCAGGCCGCGCAGCGCCTGGAAGCCGGCCATCAGCACGGGCAGCAGCGGCTCATCGGTGCCGCCGCTGATGACGATCC
>JADFRJ010000174.1 GCA_022561355.1 Chloroflexota bacterium
ACGACGGTCGGCAGGCGAGCGTTGTAGCGATGGTTGATGAGTTGGAACAGCTTCTCCTCGGCCCAAGGCGTCGCGCTCTGCGTACCCAGGTCGTCAAGGACGAGCACGGGCGCGGTGCGCACCTGCTCGAAGAGCTGGTCATAGCTCACCTCGGCGTCCGGCCGGTAGGCGGCGCGCAGATGGTCGAGCAGGTCCGGCACGACGACGAACAGCGCCGGCGTCCCCAGCTCCAAGCAGCGATTGGTGATGGCGGCGGCGATGTGCGTCTTGCCGCAGCCGGACGCGCCGACGAGCACGAGCCAGCCCTGCGGGTCTTTTGCGAACGCCTGCGCGTCCTCCACGCAGCGCTGGAAGTGCGCCTGGTCGCGCGGGTCAGAGCTGCGTCCGCGGGAGATCAGATTATCGAACGTCAGGCGCGTGAGGGGACCGATGTTGCTGTAGTGCTGCAGCCGGGCCGTTCGCTCCTGCTGAGTCTCGCTCTCGATGCAGCGGCACTGGACAGGCTTGCCAAAGTTCGGATCCTTGATCGGCAAGTCGAGGCGGACGAAGCCCGCGCCGCCGCACTCCTGGCAAACGTCCGGGTCCAGTTCGACAGGCGGCGGCTCAACCTGCTTCGCGAATTCAGGTGGAACGCGGGATTGCTGCAGCAGTTCGCTCAGGCGCGCCATCTACTTTCCAGCCCTACTCATAAACGGGCTCTGGCTGCCGCGTAGCCAAGTCCTCGAATCGCGTGATGTCCTTCCGGAAGCGAAGGCTCACCGTGCCCGTAGGCCCGTTGCGGTGCTTGGCGATGATGATCTGCGCGATGCCCTCCGGATAGTGCTCATTCGGATGGATGCGCTGCCACTCGTCCTCTGTTACGTACATCTCCTCGCGATAGATGAAGGCGACGACGTCCGCGTCCTGCTCGATGCTGCCGCTATCGCGGAGGTCGCTCAGCATCGGCACATGCGGCGTACGCTGCTCCGGCGCGCGCGAGAGCTGCGAGCAGGCGATGACGGCGACATCCAGCTCTCGAGCCAAGCCCTTGAGCGCACGTGAAATTTCGCTGACTTCGGCGACACGATTATCGCTGCGGTAGCTACTGCCGTGGATCAGCTGCAGATAGTCAACGATGACCATGTCTAGGGCCCGTTCGCGATGCAGCCTGTGCGCCTTCGCGCGGATCTCCGCGACGCTCTGGACAGCCGTGTCATCGATGAAGATTTCGGTTTCTGCCAGCACGCCCATCGCGTGAAGCATCTTTTGCTCTTCGGCTTCGGTATGCTCGCCTAGACGCAATCGCGTAGAGTCAAGGCCGGACTCACTGGCAAGCATGCGCTGGGCCAGTTGACTAGCCGCCATCTCCAGACTGAATATCGCGACGCGCGCGCCCTGTCCGACGGCAGCGTTGCGGGCGATATTTATCGCGAGGCTCGTCTTGCCCATGCTAGGGCGTGCCGCGATGATCACAAGGTCGGACCGTTTCAGACCGCCTAGGATCACGTCGAGATCGACGAAGCCCGTCCGCATCTGAGTCAGGACGCCCGACTCCGGCGCATCAATTCCTGGCGTTTCCAGGTACTCTTGTAGCAGGTGGCGGATGTGTTCGAAATCACCGTGCGTGTCGCTGGTATGCAGCGACATGATGAGGTCCTGAGCGCGGTCCAGAATGGCATCCAGCTTCGGACCACCCTCATACGCCATATCCTTGATCTGCTCCGTGATCCCGATCAGGTTGCGGTAGATCGAGTCGCGTCGAACGAGGCGGGCGTAGTGCTCGACGCCGATGGGTGTGGGAAGCTCAGCGACGATCCTCGAGAGAAAGGCCGGGCCACCGACATCTTCCAGCCGATCCTTGCGTCCAAGCTCGTGCGCGACGGTGACTTGGTTGATGGCGACGCCCCCGTCCGCCAGATCAAGGCATGCTTCGTACACGAAGCGGTTCGTGTCCTTAAAGAAGTCCGGAGGTTCTAGCTCAGGCTGTACCTTGAAGATCGCGTCATCATCGACAAGAATCGAAGCCAGAAGCGCTTCCTCTGCGTCGACATCTGAGGGAACGACCCGTATCTTGGCTGTGACCATGCGGCCCGGCCTCCATGCGCTCTCTGCAGCTGATTGAAGCGCTTGGCCCTTCCCGGCCGGCGCGCGTTACGTTGGCTTTAAGCGGACACTTCCACTATCTGTACCCGCGCTGATGGTCTTGGTACGGGCTGCTTCTCGCGACGCAGCTCCTCAACATGAATGGAGATCGCTTCGCGGATCCGGTGCTCGACGACCTTCCGGCTGCTTCCGGTAGCGACACAGCCGGGAAGATCCGGCACGTACGCGGAGTAGTTGTTCGATGTTTTCTCGAATACGACAGCGTACTTCATTCGTGTTCGCTTTCCTCGAGGCCAGCCTGCTTGAGGATGCTGCCCCAAGTACCCGGTGCGAGATCATGAGACGGCCTGCCCGCGATTGTCACGAGGCCGGGTTGCTCCGGATGTTTGAATTGTTGATGGCTACCTCTTGTTCGCACCAAGACCCATCCGTGACTCCGCAGCAAGCTCACGGCATCTCGTACTTTAGGCAGTCGCAGACTCCTCGTCTGCTGCCTCTACTTCATCGGAGGACTCGGTGTCTCCATCTGTGTCCTCAGGGGACTCTTCCTCCAACTCTGCCTTGGGCTCCTCTGATGCTTCCTCAGCGTCGTCCGTACTCGACTCGTCAGCGTCAGGATCGGCTTCCGCCGTCTCGTCGCCGGACGCGTCAGCGTCCGGATCGATCGGGATGTCGTCCTCTTCGAGGTCCTCCGGGACCACTTCGACTTCGATCGCGGCCTCGACGTTCCGCGTAAGCCGAAGGCGGATAGGCTGTACGCCAATTTCTTTGATCGCTTCCGGCAGCAGCACCTTGCGGTGGTCGAATTCGGCGTCTTCGCCGAGCAGCTTCGCGACCTCTTCGGCGATGTGGACGCTCGTGATGGAGCCGTAGAGCTTGCCCTGTTCCCCAACCCGGGCGATCATCGTGATCTTCTGGCCCTCCAGCCGTTCCGCGATGGCCGAAGCGTCTTTGTCCAGCGCTTCCTGCTTGCGCGCTTCGCGCACGGCGCCGGCCCGCGCTCGCTCCAGATGTGGCTCCTTGGCAGGAGCGGCTAGACCGCGCGGCAGTAGGTAGTTACGCGCGAAGCCGTTTTTGACTTCTTTCACGTCGCCGACGACGGCAGTGCCTTCGACGGTCTCTAAAAATACGACTTTCATGTTGTGTTCTCCTCGTCGCGACGCCGAGGGCGAAGCGCTGGTATCTCAGGTTAGGCTGGGGCCGCTTTCAGGTCAATGGTTTTTGGCGTATGCCCAGCACGTTGACAGCCGTTATCTGTCCACATTGCGAGGTCTGCGAGACCCGATCACCCCTCAGAACGAATGTACGTTAGGGTCAGCGTTCTGTCAAGCAGACTGGCCGAGGGCGCGCGGCAGGCCGGCTTCGTACTCGTCTCGCATCTCTGCGACAGCGACGTCCAGCGCGTCTCCCACCACCAGCCGGTCGCCGGAGACGGTACCGAGCTTGAAGATGGGTACTTCGTGCTCGGCCGCGAGCGCTTGCAGACTCGCAGCGTTTCGTGTCGATACGACGATGCGCGAAGGCGCCTCTCCGAAGAGCGCGGCGTCGAGCCGGCCCTCGATCGGGACTCCGGACGCATCGATACCTAGCCCGGTCGGGAAGCAGCACTCGGCGAGAGCGACCGCCAGGCCGCCGCGAGAGCAATCGTGCGCCGACTTGAGCAGGCCTGCGCGGCCGGCCTCCAAGCAGAGCTTCTGCAGCCGGACCTCCAGCTCGAGATCGATGCGCGGCTGACCCGCGACGAGATCGTGAGCGGTCCGCAGGTACTCGCTGCCTGCCAACGCGGCAGCGTCACCGTACAGCCCGTCGACGCCCAGCAAGAAGACCTGATCTCCTTCAGCTTGGAACGCCATCGGCACGACTTGGTCCACGTTCTCCATGAGGCCCAACATGCCGACGACGGGCGTCGGGTAGATTGGCCGGGCGGTGCCGTCGCCGGTCGCAGTCTCGTTATAGAGCGAGACGTTGCCGCTGACGACCGGCGTACCGAGCGCCCTACAGGCGGCAGCCATACCGCGGATTGCCTGCTCGAGCTGGAAGTAGACCTCAAGCTTCTCCGGGTTGCCGAAGTTCAGGCAGTTGGTAATCGCGATCGGCTCGGCGCCCGCGCAGACGACGTTGCGGGCCGCCTCTGCAACGGCCATCGCTCCGCCGGCATACGGGTCCAGGTAGCACATGCGACCATCGCCGTCCGTGGCGAGCGCGATAGCGCGATCCGTGCCCTTGATGCGAATGACCGTGGCATCGCTGCCAGGCCCGATTACTGTATTGGTGAGGACCTGATGGTCGTACTGACGCCAGACCCAACGCTTCGACGCGATCTCCGGCTCGGCAAGCAGGCCGAGGAGCGCGGAGTTGGCATCGGTCACATCCGGCAGCGCCGCCATATCGTATGCGTTCAGATCGTCGAGCCAGGAGGGCTTGACGCCCTCGCGCACGTATTGCGGCGGGTCGGTAAGCAGCTCCACTGGTACGCGCGCGACAGCCGCGTCGCCCCCGGCAGACGCCGAGCTATCGCGGATCGTCGCGCGGCCATCGTCGGTCACGACGCCGATCACCACGCAGTGCAGCTCCCAGCGTTCGAACAGGTTGCGAACGTCATCTTCGTGTTCCGGCTTGACGATGACGAGCATGCGCTCTTGCGATTCGGAGAGCATGAGCTGGTACGGTGTCATGCCCTCTTCGCGTCGCGGCGCCGCGCCGACGTCGATATCGATACCCACGCCGCCCTTGGCGGCACACTCCACGCTCGCGCTCGTCAGCCCCGCCGCGCCGAGGTCCTGCAGCCCGACGATCCAATCGCCGTGCTGCTCGGCCAACTCTACGCAGGCCTCCATCAGCAGCTTCTCCATGAAGGGGTTGCCGACCTGCACGGCGGGACGGCGCTCCTCAGACTTGTCGTCCAGCTGCACGCTGGCGAAGGTCGCGCCATGGATGCCGTCCTTGCCGGTGTCCGCGCCGACGAGCATCAGGAGGTTGCCCGTCCCGGTCGCGATCGCCTTTTGCAGGTTGTCGATCCGAGCGAGGCCGACGCACATGGCGTTCACTAACGGATTGCCCGAGTACGACTCATCGAACGCCACTTCGCCCCCTACGGTGGGGACGCCGAGGCAGTTGCCGTAGCCGCCGATGCCTTCGACGACGCCGTTGAAGAGGTAGCGGTTGCGCGCTTCCGTCAGCGGCCCGAAGCGCAGCGAATCGAGGATGGCGATCGGGC
>JADFRJ010000009.1 GCA_022561355.1 Chloroflexota bacterium
TCATTTCGCTTCCTCCGGTGTTACGTTCGCGTCTTGCGGGGCGACCATAAGCATGACGTTTGGGGGGACTACGCGTCAAGGAGGGCGGAGGCCTGGGGAGGGAGCGTGTTCGTGGCCAGTGAGCTACTTCCTAAAAAGGCAGCTTGGGCAGCAGGCCGGCCACGTGCTGGAGGATGAGCGCGGCATCCAACGAGTCTATAGAGCCATCACGGTTGACGTCGGCGCTATCCGAACACGGCTTGGAGGTGATGAGGCCGGCAGAATACTGCAGGACGACCAGGGCGTCGATGCTGTCCACGATACCGTCGCAAAGGGAGTCGCCTGATTGGATGTCGTCGGCGTCTTCCGTGCACCAGATCGAGAGGGGCCGCCCGTAGGGCAGCGGGTTTCGGGCGCCGTCGTCATAGTTGAGGCTCGCGGCGAAGTACGGCGAAGGGTCCTGAGTCTGATCGATCACACGATCATCGTAGCCAACCTGCGCGCCCAACGAGATGTGGACCCACTCTCCGTCCGTCTCGGCGATGACTTGGCCGGCAGTTACGACATCGTCGACGGCCAAGTTGTGTCGAACGTGCGTCGTATAGCTCTCAACGCCGGAGTCCGTGTAGACGATGTCGAAACTCCAAGAGTTCTGCGTCCTGGAGACCACACCGTCGGCCAGCGCATAGACGGGCGAACCATCACCGCCGCTGGCCCAGACATCGAGGCCGGTATGGACGCTGCCGCTGGATTCGATGCTATCTGGCTCGCGATAGATCCAGCCCAGCGACCCGTTTACCGGGAAAGAAAACTCGGCGCCCGGACACCGGAACGGCGTCGCGGATCCTGCTGAAGTCGTGCTGGGCTGGAACGTCGCGCCGATGACGAAGATCAGCGCGACGAGCGTCGCGCAGACGGCCAAGAGCGGTACAAGGCGCCGAACCATACTCGTAAACCAATATCATGCCTCGACCTGATAGAACAGTCTCGATTATGGGGGTGCCCGCTGGATGATGACTGCAACCTGCTTCACAATGCGCTAGCTAACTCGGACTTGATGACGCTCTCGAGCAGCGCCTTGATGTCGAGAAAGCGCGGCCCGCGTTCCCCCGTCTCCTCGTCCATATAGAGGCTTCGATTGACCTCGATCATGACCGCCGCGACCCTGCGGTCCTTCTGGTACCGGCTGGCGGGCGCCAAGGCGCCGGCGAACGGCCGGTCTATGGCTACTTCCAGCCCTGCCGACCTAAAGGCCGATAGCGTTGCATCTCGCAGCACACGAGGCGTATGGAACTCATCGGTGCCGATGCAGATATCGGGGCGGGTTGGGTCCTTCTCATAGGGCAGCGGCGTTCCGGGGAAGCTGTGGCAGTCGATCACAAGACATCGGCCGTGGGCGGCCAGCGCCGCGCCGGCCGCATCCTCCAGCGCACGATGATGCGGGCGATAGTATCGGTCGAGCAAGGCCTCACGCTCGCCGGGCGATGGTGGGTCGCGCAGCGGACCGAGGTCGTGTCGCTGCGTGTAGATCACTCCCATCCCGCGTGCGGCCATCGCTTCTTCTGAGTCGTCGGGAAAGCGCTCCGGGTCGCACACGAGGCGGCTCACCGGGTAGACGACCGGGGTGGCTACGCCGGTCGGGACGAGAAAGAGGTCGTCGGTGAAGTGGTCGGTCATGCGCAGCAGCTCCAGCTCGAGTTGCGCGTCGTCGATCACGAACGATTGGCGGACATCGTCCGGGACCTCTCTGCTGGCGTGCGGGATGTGGAGCACGATAAGAGGAGGCCTACGGTCGTTAGCCATCTTGTTCACCGAGGACGGGCGGATGAGGATCGATCTAGACGTCGTCCCAAAAGAAGCCTACGTAGTCCCCGCCATCACTCGATTTCCTCTTCGACGAGCTGCGTTACCTCGACGACGTACTGGCTGATGATATCCTTAAGCTTGGTGGCTTTGTCTGGGACGAGGACAGCGAGCGGCGCCGTCGGCCACTTCCGTTCCCAGACGTCCCGATCAAAGTCGACAGACAGCGATTCTTTTACCAGCAACCGGTAGCGTTCCGACAACACTGCGCCACCTATTTTATCCCTGTTCCAGCCTAGATTCAGGCTAATTTCCCTTGTCGTATAGACGGAGTAGAGGCTCATTCGCGTTCCATTGACGATCACCCTGTAGCTGAACGAGCCCCACTTCTTGGCGCTACCCCAATCGGCAGCCCTGCCTGACGCCTGAGCTCCGAACCGCAGCAGGTCTTTCGCGACTGCCTCTTCATCGTCCGTCGAGTCGCGGCGCAATTCGTTAAAGAAGCGTTCTTCAGTCCACTTCTCGCCAGGAGGAGTCTTCGTTCTGATTGCTTCGGCGGTCTGGCCGACAACTCGGGCGACAAAGGCCTTTTGCTCTCCGTCTACATACTGCTTGATCTCAACGCCAAGCACTTCCGCTGGATCCATCTGCACGTTCATAAACTCAATAATTCGCCGCAGTTCTGGCGGTATCTTGTCGGCCACGAACAACATGCGGATCTTCCCCGCCTGAAGATTGGTCCTCACCTGTTCCCAGAACTCATCTGGCTCCGTCTCGCCATCGAGGAAGTACTCTAGTTCCTCGTTGGGGTCGCTGCCCTTCTTACGACACGTCTCTCCGAACTTGGACTCGATCTCGTCGGCAGGCCAGTAGACCACAGCGTTGGCTGCGTAATCGAGCATTTGGCCCGCCACCTCACGCCGGATACGTGTGTCCGTGCTTCGCTTCACTTCTACTAACGTTGGGACACCGTCCTGATCAAGGAACAAGTGGTCAAGCGACCAGCGGCCGCTTCCTTCCTCCTGATCGGGCACACCCGCCTCACGAGCGATAAACAGCCACCGCCTTGGTCTGGTCGGGTTGATCTGCTCGCCAGCCAATAGCTTCGAATGTTCGGCAAGAAGCTCCTGGAAGACGTCTTCGGTCTTGTATGGTTCCTCAACCATCTCAACTAGCTCGCCCCCCTTTCGGGGTACGTAGTAGATGCTACCGCCCATGATTCCCCCTCCTAGCGCTTCTCGTAGCCGGATGTGAGTGTAGCATGCCGTACAAAGAAGCCTGAGTGTCCGTTGGCCTATAATACTGCCCATGGCCGGTGACGACATCCCGCTGCTATCCAAGAGCCGGTTCACGTCAGGGCTCCAGTGCCTGCGGAAGCTGCACCTATCGTGCTTCCAGCCGGAGCTTGGCACCCCGCCAGACGCGGCCCAGCAGAGCGTGTTCGACGCGGGGACGGCCGTCGGCGAGATGGCTCGCGACCTGCGGCCCGGCGGTGTGCTGATCGACGAAGCCTATTATCTGCACGACGAGGCGGTGGAGCGAACCCGCAGGCTGCTAACCGACAAGAGCGTCCCGGCGATCTACGAGGCCGCGTTCACCGAGGACGGTGTGCGGGTTCGCGCCGACATCCTCGCACGCACGTCGGATGGCTCATGGGAGCTGATCGAAGTGAAGTCCACGATGTCTGCGAAGAAGCAGCACATCCCGGACGTCGCGGTGCAGCTAATGGTGATCGAAAAGGCCGGCCTCACGATCGATCGCGTCTCGCTCGCGCATCTTAGCCGGGACTACACCTATCCGGGCGGCGAGTACGAAGCGGATCAACTATTGACCATCGACGACATGACCGATGACGCTCGCGCCTACGTCGAGACGATCGCCGGCGAACTCGCCGTGATGCGAGATGCGCTTGCTGGAGACGAACCTCCGGACATCGCGATCGGGCCGCACTGCCGCAAACCGTATAAGTGCGAGTTCTTTGCGCACTGCCGTGCGAGAGAGCCGTATTGGAGCATCGAGGAGCTGCCGGGGCTTTCGGCCAAGAAGCGCAACCAGCTTCGAGATGCTGGCACGCTGTCGATCCTGGAGATCCCTGATGATTCTCAGCTCAATGCGGCACAGGAGAGGGCTCGCCAATCAGTGATCACGGGAAGACCTCAACGTGAAGGCAGCCTTGAGAGCGAACTGAACAAGATCGAGACGCCCGCTCACTTCATCGACTTCGAAACGCTGGGCCCGGCACTTCCCGTCTATCCCGGCACGAGGCCGTACGAGGCCGTGCCGTTCCAGTGGTCCGACCATGTTCTCCACCAGAACGGCAACGTGACACACAGCGAGTTCCTCGCGGACGGCTCCGACGATCCGCGATCGGACTTCGTCGACAGCCTCGTGTCTCAGCTAGAAGGCGCGGCAACCATCGTCGTCTACAGCGGCTACGAGGAGACCTGTCTGCGAGGCTTGCAGGACGAGCTACCGGACCGAGCGGCCGCGCTGGAGAAGCTACTGAACGGCCGTTGGGTCGACTTGCTGCAGATCGTTCGTGGCCACTACTACCATCGGGACTTTCGCGGTTCGTTCTCGCTGAAGTCTGTGCTGCCGGCGCTCGCTCCCGGCGTGGCGTACGAGGACCTCGAGATTCGCGGCGGGATGGTCGCGTCGAACGCCTACCTGGAGTCGATTCGACCTGAGACGAGCGCGCGACGCCGTAAGAAACTGCGTCAGGATCTGCTGGCCTACTGCGCGAGGGATACGAAGGCCATGCTGCTCATCATCGACGCGATGCGCGGGGGGCGTGCGCGGCCTTCGGACCTAACATCGAACCTATACCGGGCACTCCGAGCCCTGTGGCCATTCGGGGCCTCGAAGACATGACGGCCGACGCAGGCACAGATCTGGCCGGTCGGCGATTGGCAGAGAGGTGGGCATAGTGAAGCAAGGCCTTACGTTTATTGAGCTGTTGGAGAAGTTCAACCGCAAAGAGCGCTTCTTCCTGATTGGCTGGAGTCTGGGCAACCCTCGGTTCCGTGCATCCAAAGCGTTTCTCAAGTCCATCTCTTCCTTGATCGGGACCGAGATCCCTTCAGATGCGTTCGTTGCTATGGACTATCACCTGACCTGGCTATACGCGAGCGTGTTTCTCTCTTCTGCCAAGGCCGGTACCCGGGAACCCTACTCCAATAGGCGAGGACTCGTGACCGGAACCCAGGAGGACGTAGACCTGCTGATAGCATTCCGAAAAGGCCGGCTCAACCATGTCGTGATGATCGAGGCGAAAGGCGCGACGGGGTGGACGAACAAGCAGGCGCGTTCCAAGGCTGCCAGGCTAACCAAACTCTTCGGGCGGGACGGCAAGCGCTGGCCTTCTTTCAGGCCGCACTTCGTTCTCGCGTCGCCAAGAAGGCCGCAACTGCTGGATCTGAAGGTTTGGCCGGCCTGGATGAAGCGGCCCGATGGTAGCCCTTACTGGATCGAAATGTCCATGCCTCCCGGCCTGATAAAGACGACGAGATGTGACGAAAACAGCACCGCCGACGCAAACGGCGCGTTCTGGACGGTGGACGAAACCTAAGCAAGCTCTCCACGCATAGGTTTGCCGGGGCAGGCTATCGTCCGCTCCTTCGTTGACCGCTTCTAGTAGATAGCCTTTACTGGAGGGCGATGACAGTTCACGAAGGCGCCATCGACAGCCACGGCGTCAGCATCCACTACCTAGATTGGGGCGCTCCGGCAGATAGGCCGGAGGCCGGCGCCCCGCCGCTCATTCTGATCCACGCCACCGGCTTCCTGGCGGCTCTTTGGCGTCCCATCGCTGAGCAGCTATCGAATGCGTACCGGGTGGTCGCGATGGACCAGCGCGGCCACGGCGACAGCGACAAGCCCGCCGGCGGCTACACGTTCGAGCTGCTCGCGGACGACACCCAGCGCTTGATCGATGAGTTGGGCCTCGAGCGCCCGCTCGTCGTGGGGCACTCGTCAGGCGGCACGACGGTCGTGGTGCACGCGGATAAGTACCCCGGCGTGATCCAGCGCAGCGTGCTGATTGAGCCGATCCTCCCGCGGCCTGAGTGGTATGAAGTGCCGAACATGAACCCGAATCTGCTGGCGGAGGGAGCGCGAAAACGCCGCGCGGTCCGGCCGAGTCGGGACGAGATGTTCGAGGCCTACCGGACACGGCCGATGTTTGAACGCTGGCGCGAAGACGTGCTGCACACATACGTTGACGAAGGCACGGCGGACCGCGATGACGGACAGGTGGAGCTGAAGTGCCCGCCGGAAGTGGAAGCGCAGTTTTTCGAGGCCGTAACGAAAATCGATGCGTGGCCGCACTTAGCGGAGTTTACGATGCCGACGTTAGTGCTCTGGGGCGCGGAGAGCCATCTGATCACGCGCGGCCTTGCGGACCAGGTGGACGAAGCGCTTCCCAACGCGGAGACCGTCCTGGTGGACGGCACCACGCACTTCCTGCCCCAGGAGCGGCCGGATGAGGTCGCTCGCTTGATAGAGCAGTTTCTCTCAGACTAAGTCCACTCGCATGAAGGAACCTACGGGCATCAGCCGGATGTTCGGCCGCATCGCCCGACGATACGACCGGCTGAATCGCATCATGAGCCTCGGCATGGACGGCCGTTGGCGTCAGCAGGCGGCGGCAGCCGCGGAGCCGGACGCCGCGTTGGCGCTCGACATCGGTACCGGCACCGGAGACCTCGCGCTGGAGCTGGCCAAACGCGGAGCGCGCCAGATCGTTGGCGCGGACTTCTCGCGTGAGATGCTGATGGCCGGCCGCGACAAGCTGGCTGCCAGAGGCGCGACGGACGCCCGGTGGACGCTGGCGGACGCGCTGCACCTGCCGTTCCCGGAAGGCACGTTCGGTTGCGTGACGAACGCCTTCGTGCTTCGCAACTTGGCCGATCTAAAGGCAGGCCTGACTGAGATGGCGCGCGTGCTTCAGCCGGGCGGACGTCTGGTCTGCCTGGACATGACACAGCCGCCGCCGGGGATCTTAGGCGCCCTCTACAAGCTGTACTTCTACCGGCTGTTGCCGCCGATCGCCGGCGTTCTGAGCGGAGATCGTGCCGCCTACCGCTACCTGCCCAACTCCCTCGTGGGATTTCCAGACGCGGCCGCCCTTGCGGACCTCCTCGCCGGGATTGGCCTCATCGAAGTGCAGGTGCGCAAGCTCGCCGGTGGCACCGTGGCGATCCACACGGCGGTCAAGCCTCCCGCGTAGCGTTCGGCCAATCCTCCCGGAGCCTGCGGCGAAGCAGCTTGCCCGACGCACTGCGCGGGAGTTGAGAGACGAACCGGAGCTGTTTCGGCACCTTGTAGGACGCCAGCCGGGTCCCGCAGAACGCGGCCAGCTCTTTCTCCGTCGGCTTGTGCTCAGGGCGCGGGACTATCGCGGCAATCACTCGCTGGCCCCAGCGCTCGTCCGGCACGCCGAACGCGGCTGCGTCGAGTACGGCCGGGTGCGACCGCAACACCTCCTCTACCTCTGCTGGATAGACGTTCTCGCCGCCGGAAACGATCAAGTCGTCTCGGCGGTCTAGGATGTAGAGGTTTCCGTCCGCGTCGATGTACCCGATGTCGCCAGTGTGCAGCCAGCCGTATCGCAACACCTCGGCGGTCGCTTCTGGGTCTCCCAGGTAGCCCGCCATCACGGTGGGCCCGCGTACCACAATTTCGCCCGGCTCCCCGGACGGCCGCTCCTCGCCGCGTTCGTCCTCGACGCGCAGCTCGGTCATGAAAAGAGGCCGGCCCGCGGACCCGGGTTCTTGCCGGGCGCCGTGGGGCGGCTGCGTCGTAACCTGAGACGCGGCTTCTGTCAGGCCGTACGTCTGTACAACCGGCAACCCGCGACTGCGGCACTCTTCCAGGAGCGGCTGGGGCACAGGCCCGCCGCCGGCCAGCACACAGCGCAACGTGGGAGGATACGGCCGTTCGCCCCGGCTCTCCAGGACGCGCCGCAGCATGTTGCTCACTACCGAGAAGATGGTGACGTGTTGATCGTCTATTGCCCGGTTGGCCGCGTCGGGATCGAACGTTTCGTGGACGATTACCGTGTTGCCGTAGATGACGCTGCGCAGGAGGATGGCAAGCCCCCCGATGTGAAAGAGCGGCATGCACGCGAGCCAGCAATCATCACCGCGCAGGCCTAGGTTCTGGGCGGAGCCGGCGGCGCTCCAGAAGTGGTTGCCGTTCGTGAGCATGGCGCCTTTGGGCCGGCCGCTGGTGCCAGACGTATAGACCACACTGTGTACGGCGGAGAGATCGATCGGGCCTGGCTCTGCCGCCTGGCCAGCCTCGCTACCCTCTTGCGGCTTGGCTAGCTCTGCTAAGGGGACGCGGGCGACCGACGGCAGCCGTCTACTGAGTTCCGCCGCCTTCGACGAGTTCCCTTCGTCGTAGACGAGGCAGGTCGCGGCCGAATCCGCCAGTTGCCACGCGAGTTCATCGACGGTCAGGCGGACGTTGAGCGGAAGGAGGACGGCGCGCAGGCGAGGGACCGCGTGGACGAGCTGCACGAAACCGCTGCCGTTCGCGGCGAGCAGCGCCACGTGGTCGCCGGAGGTGATTCCGTGCGCGGCAAGCCGCCCCGCGACGGACGCCACGCGCCGGTCTAGCTCCGCGAAGGTCCAACGGTCATCCCCGCAAACCAGCGCCGTGCGCTCTGGGGTCAGGCGCGCCCGCTGCCAGAGCCACTCCGGCATCGAACCTCCCGATGGCTCCGGAAGCATTACGGCAGTGTTCGCTCGACACCGCCATACTGCGCGAGCATCGTTGCGTCCAACTCGACGCCGAGGCCGGGGGCGCGCGGCACCGTCATCCGGCCTTCGCGAATGGGGAGGGGCTCGGCCACAATGTCGCCGGCCAGGAAAACGCCCGTCGCGAGCCCGCAGGCCGGGCCGTCTTCGGGAAGCGTGGCCGCGAGGTGGAGTGCGGCCGCCGTTCCCACTCCCGCATCGATCGTCGTCGTGATCACGGTCGCCACGCCGGCCTTGCGAGCAACGTCCGCGATCCGTTTCGCCGCTCGCAGGCCGCCGACGACCATCGGTTTCACAACGAGGATCTGGGCGGCTTCCAGCTCCAGCACGCGACGCGCTGCCTCCAGGCTGGTGATCGATTCGTCGGAGGCAATAGCCGTGCGGACGGCCTGTCGAACGCGTTGCATGCCTTCCAGATCGCCCGCGGCCACCGGCTGCTCAACGAATTCCAGGCGGAACTCCTCAAACGCCTCAATCGTCGCGATAGCCTGCTTCACGCTCCACGCGCCGTTTACATCGATCCGTAACCGGACGTCCAGCCCTAATGCTCGGCGCACGGCGGCCACACGGCGGCACTCCTCTTCCATGCTGCCCAGCATGCCGGCCTTCAGCTTCACAGAGGTAAACCCGGCTTGGCGGGCCGCTCGCGCCTCGTCTGCCGCCTCGTCGTCCCGCTCCACCGCGATCGTGGCGTTTACGGCCACGCTGGACTGCGGCCGTTCGCTCAACAGCGCGGCGACGCTGATATCGCGCTCCTTCGCGAGCAGATCGAGAGCGGCGGTGTCGATCGCGCAGGCCAGGGGCGGCGGCAGGCCGGCGTCGGGCAAGCACTCCACGTCGGCGCCGACAAGCTGCGGGCCGACGCGAGCCAACGCCTCGTCCAGCTCTCGCGCGGCCCCGGGTCCCGCCGCCGGATGGGGTGACGCTTCGCCCAGCCCGACGGCGCCGGATGCGGTCGTGAGGCGCAGCAGCACCCCTTCGCGATGGGTCATTACGCCGTTCGCGGTCCGGAAGGGCGCGCGCAACGGCAGACGAAACGTCATCCAAGAGAGCCCCGTCACCTTCATAGCGCCAGCCCCAGCGCGAGCAGCGCCCCGAACGCGAAGTGCAGCAGTGCCGTCCGTTTCAGGATGTCGTTCAGGCTGCGCCCGGTGGCGCCGGATAGCACGGCCCGGACCAGCACCAGCGCGATAGGGAGCGACAGGTAGGCGAGAAATACCCAGGCCTTCGCCTCCATGGCCCAGAGTATCGGCGTCAACAGATAGGGCCCGAGGACGAGTGCCGCGTACTGCAGACGGGTGCCCTGCTCGCCGATACGCACGGCGAGTGTTCGCTTCCCCGCCCGCCTGTCCGTCTCTAGGTCCCGTAGGTTATTGACCACCAGAATGGCGGTAACGAGCAGGCCCACAGGCACGGCGGCGACAACCGCGGTGGCGCTGATCGCGTCGGCCTGCAGGTAGTACGTTCCCACAACCGCCGTCATGCCGAAGAACGCGAACACGGTGACATCGCCCAGGCCGTGGTAGCCCAGCGGCCAGGGGCCACCCGTATACGCGATTCCGGCAGCGATCGAGAGCAGACCGATGACGAGAATCGGCCAGCCGCCTACGACGATCAGGTACACGCCGATCGCTGCCGCCCCGCCGAAGGCAACGCCTGTACCGAGGCGCACATGCTCCGGCGAGATCAGGCCGCTCTGCGTTACCCGGGGCGGCCCCAGGCGGTCCGCCGTGTCCGCTCCGTGCTCGAAATCGAAGAGGTCATTCGCGAAGTTCGTACCGATCTGAATGAGCACCGCCGCCGCCAACGTCGCGATGAAGACGGCCAACCGAAAGCTGTCTTCAACACCGGCGGCGGCTGCCGTGCCAACCAACACGGGGACGACCGCCGCGGGTAGCGTGGCCGGCCTGGCGGCCGTAATCCAGTGCGCGGATAGCAGCGTCCGGGTGGGGAGGGCGTTGCTGGTCACACTTGTCTCTATGGCAGCCGTGGGAAGCGACTGAAGTCCGGCTTGCGCTTCTCCAAGAACGCATCGCGGCCCTCCTTCGCTTCTTCGCTCATATAGAAGAGCAGCGTCGCGTCCCCCGCGAGCTGCTGGAGTCCGGCCAGGCCATCAGTATCGGCGTTGAACGCCGCCTTGAGGAAACGGAGCGCTGTTGGGCTCTTGTCCAGCATCTCCCGCGCCCACTGGACCGTCTCTTCCTCCAGCTGGGCCAGCGGTACGACCGCGTTCACCAGCCCCATCTCCAGCGCCTCCTGCGCGGAGTACTGGCGGCACAAGAACCAGATCTCGCGTGCCTTCTTGTGGCCGACGAGGCGGCCCAGGAGCGTGGCGCCGTAGCCCGCGTCGAAGCTGCCTACCATGGGTCCGGTCTGTCCGAACACGGCGTTGTCGGCAGCGATCGTGAGGTCGCAGACGACGTGAAGCACGTGTCCGCCGCCGATGGCGTAACCGGCCACCATGGCGATGATGGGCTTGGGGATCGTGCGGATCTGACGTTGGAGCGGCAGAACGTTCAGGCGCGGTACGCCGTCCTCGCCGACGTAGCCCCCGTCGCCACGCACACGCTGGTCGCCGCCAGAGCAGAACGCCTTCGTCCCCGCGCCGGTCAAGATGATCACGCCGGTGTTCGGGTCCTCGTGGGCCTGAGTAAAGGCGTCGCTCAGTTCAGAGATCGTATTGGGACGAAAAGCGTTTCGTACCTCGGGGCGGTTGATCGTGATCTTCGCGATGCCCTCGAAATACTCGTAGATGATGTCCTCGAAATCGCGAACGCTCTGCCAGTTTACTGACACGGCGGTGCCTCCTTTCCTTCCCTTGCGTCTATGTGTTCTCGAAGGAACTCCCGAACCACGCGGTCGAACGCCTCCGGCTGTTCCAGATGGGTTGCGTGTCCCGCGTCTGACACGATCTGCGTGCGAGCGCAGGGAAGCGCGTCGCTCATCTTGCGGGCGAGCGCAACATACTTCTGGTCCAGCGCTCCAGCGATGAGTAACGTTGGTATTCGAATCTCACCCAGCCTATTGAGGACGGGCGCCTCCTGGCCCGCGCCGGCGCCGCGCAGACTGTTCGCCAGGCCAACCGGGCTGTTCCGCAGACGCTGGCGGCGCAGCTCTTCCCGCGCCGCCGCCGATAGACGGCTCTGGCTGGCGAAGAGAGGCAGGGCTTGCCAGCGGTCGACGAACGCGTCGATCCCGTTGCGCTCGATCTCGTCGGCGAGGGCGGCATCGCTGCGAACGCGATCTTCGCGCTCGGCATCGTCGTCGATGCCGGGCGAGGCGCTCTCCAGCACGAGGGCCCAGAGCCGGCCTGGCGCCCGGAGCGCCAATTGCAGCGCAACACGTCCCCCCATGGAGTAGCCGAGCACCGCGACGCGCTCGATCTCCAGATGGTTCAGCAGAGACGTCAGATCGTCCACGCAGCGTTCCATCCGATAGCGGTTGGGCGTAGGGGGAGCGTCTGATTCACCATGCCCCAGAAGATCCACGGAAACTGTGGTGAATCCCTCGAACGCCGCCAAATGGGGCGTCCACATGGCATTGCTGCCTGTAAAGCCGTGGAGCAAGAGCAGCGCCGGTCCCTCGCCCTGCAGATGGACGCTGAGACGCGCGCCGTCGACCCTCAGCGACGTCATGACGTTATAGGGGCGCGTGCGGCGCTTGACGCAGCTTCCCAGAGCTTCTCATGCAAGAGCGCGTTCGCCCGGCGGTCGGTTCTGACTTCGATCAGATGCACACCAGGCGCGCCGATAGAATCGTGGACGGTGGCGCGGAACTGCTCCGGACTCTCTACACGGCGGTAGGCGAGGCCGTACATCTCCGCCGCGTGTCGAAAGTCCAAGCCATGCGGTGTGCCGAACAGCTCCTCGAAGTGTTCACTTTGCTCGGCCTGCGGCAGGAAGGAGAAGATGCCGCCGCCGTCGTTGTTCAAGAGGACGATGGTCGCGTTGAGATCGTGGCGCTTGGCGGCGAGCAGGCCGTTCATGTCGTGGTAAAAGGAGAGATCGCCAATCACGAGCACCAGCGGCTCGCTGCTGACCGCGCTCGCTCCGAGAGCGCTCGACACAACGCCGTCGATGCCGCTGGCGCCACGGTTGGCCAGGAACCGTAGTGGCAGGGTGCTGCCGGCGAAGAAGGTGTCCAGGTCGCGGACGGGCATGCTGTTGCCAGCGAAGAGCGTTGTGCCATCGGGCAACAGGCTCGCCAGCTCCCCGAAGACGCCGGGCTCCGAACATCCATCCTCTTCTTCGAGACGACGTGTCAGAGCAGCCCTGGCGTTCCGATTCATCTCCTGCCAGCGCGCTGTCCAGTCAGAGGCCTCGCGCTCCGGCCGTGTCGGCTCCGATGATCGCAGCGCCTCGGAGAGCGCCTCACAGAAGAGGCGTGGGTCGGAACGAATCTGTTGGTCGGCAGTCAGAGCAGGGTCGCGCCAGCCATCACCGCTGTCGATCAGGACCTGCCGGCTGGCGGCATGTCGCTGGAGGTAGAGGAGGAGCGGCTTCGATGTGGGCGCCGCCCCGAAGCGCAGCAGAAGCTGCGGCGCGAGCGAACGCGATAGGTCGTCGCTGCGGAGGAACGCATCATATGCATCGATGATGAGCGGGCCATGATGCGGGCCGCAACGCACCTGCGACAGAGCGTCGGCAAGAATGGGGACGTTTAGCTCGTCCGCAAGGCGTGCCACGGCTTCTGGGAAGCCGTGATCGTCCTGCGGGCCACAGATGATCAGCCCTCGCTCCATACGGAGTAGTTCGCTCGCCAGCGGTGCGAGTGAGGTGGGTTCAGGGTGGCGCGAGACGTCCTCTATGTGAACGAACGGTGCGGGTTCTGAATCGTCCGCGCCGTTGCGTGCGGGAGAGAGACCATCTCCAGCGGGGATCAGCGGCTCTCGGAAGGGGAAGTTGACGTGCACCGGGCCCGCGGCATCTGCACGAGCGATCGCCGGAGCGCGGCAGGCGACCGCGCGCGCGTAGCGCAGGGCTTCCGGAGATGTCTCGGGAAGCATCATGTCTATCGACCATTTGACGTGCGAGCCGAATAGCCGGACCTGATCGATCGTCTGGTTCGATCCGACATCGCGCAGCTCCGGTGGCCGGTCGGCGGTCAGCACGATGAGGGGCACGCGCGCGAAGTACGCCTCGACAACGGCAGGCGCGAAGTTGACCGCCGCCGTCCCGGAGGTGGAGAGCATGGCTACGGGTTCTCGCAGCGACTTCGCCATCCCCAGCGCAAAGAATGCGGCCGAGCGCTCGTCCAGGTGAGTCCAGACGCGCACGCCCGGGTGCTGCTTCAGGAGCAGAGCGAGAGGCGCGGAGCGGGAGCCCGGCGCGAGACAGACGTGACGGACGCCAGAACGCACCAGCTCGTCGACGAACCCGCCGACGAATGTTGAAAGCGCGTCGCTCATGTCAGCCGTCGCCCCCGTTCATGGCCCAAAGCATCGGCTCCAGCTTCAGCCGCGACTCAGCATACTCGCGTTCCGGATCTGAACCGTCGACGATGCCGCACCCGGCGTACAGCCGCGCGTCCTGTTCTCGCAAGAGCGCGGAGCGGATGGCTACGACGAACTCGCCGTCTCCGCGGCTATCGAACCAGCCGACCGGGCCGGCGTACCACCCTCGATCGAACGGCTCCAGCTCTTTGATCAGAGAACTCGCGACCCGCTGAGGGACGCCTCCCACGGCCGGCGTCGGATGCAGGCGAGCCACGAGGTCCAGAACGTGCAGGTCGTCGCGCAGCGTGCCCTCCACGGGCGTGTGCAGGTGTTGCACATTCGGCATCGTCAGCAGACCTGGTTGCTCCGGGATGTCGAGAGCGGCACAGCAGGGCTCTAGCGCGTCCCGAAGCGCGCTCACTACCAGCGCGTGCTCGTGCCGCTCTTTCTTGTCTTGCAGAAGCGCATACCCCAGCGCTCGATCTTCGTCTTCGGTTTCGCCCCGTGGCGCCGATCCGGCGAGGCAGTTGGCCCGCACGGCCCTCCCATCAAGGCGGACCAGCCGTTCGGGTGTGCTGCCAAGGAAGCAGCTGCCGTCGCGAGCGAAGGCGAACGTAGTGCATGCGGCGTAGCGGTCCTTCAGCCGCCGCAACACCGCTCCCCAAGCGAGCGGATCGTCCGCGTGAGCACGCACCTCTCGGGCGAGGACGAGTTTCTCCACGGCGCCCGAACGGATCTCTCGCTCTACAGCCGCGATGGACCGCCTCCACCATTCTGAATCGCTTTCTTCGGCGAACGTGACAGCCCGTGGCGATTGATCTGGTATCGGGTGGCTCGCGCGCGTCAGTAGCGCCGAGAGGTCGTCTAGGGTCGAACGCACTGCCGACGCGCCATCATTGTGCGCGCCAACGGTGACGCTCGCGGCGAGCCAGGACGATCCCATGCTGGTGATGAAGAGGAATCGAGGCACGGTGAGCAGAGCGTCTGGATAGCTTTGCCACACGCCCGATCGGTCATCGGCAGGCTGAAAGGCCAAGCCGCAGAGGGCGATAGGCGCAGCCAGCGGGCAGCCCTCTGCATTGTCTGCTACCGCCCCAGCGACCAAATGCCGCCAGGCGGCCGTCAACTGCTGAAGTCTGTCCTCGCCGTAGGCCGCAATCTCCGTAGCGGCGCCTAGGGCCACCAGCGAGAAGCGCTCGACCGGCTGGTCCCAGAGCGCGCGGCCGCCAGACTCCTCCGCTGCTTCGAACATCGCTACAGAGTCTACGGGAGGCGCTGGTATCGTGACGCACACGAGCCGTTCTACCGCTGTTGGAGACGTTGCGCCAACGGCCGGCGTCAGTGCCCGCTCCAACGTTTGCAGGAGTGTTGTGTCGCCTGCAAGCGTAGTCATGACTCCATCAATGCGCTTAGCGGGATCTCCTCCGCGCCAACGCTCCGCATGAGCAGTGGCCGCAGGGCGGCGTACGTCTCCTCCAGCCGTTCCGGCTTCCGCACGAGGACCCAGCCCGTGATCACCTCGTACAGCGCGCCGAACCATGCCTGCGCGGCCACTTCCGTGTCAAGGGGTTCGATGATGCCCTGGTCCACGGCCGCATCCAGATGCTGACGGATAATCCCGGCGAACTCGGCGCGAGTTTCGGCCATACGACTCTGGAACTGGCGGCCGGCGCCGAGCGTCTCCACCATGAAGAAGCGCGCGAGGGTGGCATGCTTGTCGAACGTGCGCAGCACCGCCAGCAGCGCCGCATCAGCCTTCGCGATCGGGTGGTCGTGTTCGGCCATGGCCGCCTCGATCTTGTTCCGAAGACGGGCTACCGTCCGGTCTAGTAACTGGAGATAGATAACGTCCTTGCTGGGGAAGTGGAAGTAGACTCCGCCCTTGGACGTGCCGGACTCGCTGGCGATCTCATCGACGCTTGCGTCCCGAAACCCCTTGCGAGAGAAGACTCGCAGGGCGGCGTCTAGAATCCGTTGCTGGCGTACGCGTGATCTGTTTTGTTGCACACTCGCCTCGAAACCAACCGACCAGTCGGTCGGTTTTGACCGTAGCAATTCGTCCCGCTAGGGGCAAGACGGGACCGGCGATCTTGAGTGACGCTATTTGTTGCGACTGTTACGGATGACGGCCGCCCGTATAATATGAGGGCTGGGTCCGATGCTCAGGAGAAGATGGCTATGGTACCCCCGGCAGGATTCGAACCTGCGACCCTCGGTTTAGGAAACCGATGCTCTATCCTACTGAGCTACGGGGGCACGCCGCTCCTACTATGGTAGCTCAGCCTTGGAGGGCGTCCAACGAGTGGCGGGCGCAGACACGTTCGCTTGCATCGATTCTGGGGCGACCCATATACTAAGTGTGAACTGCCGATACTGATACGGAGGGATTTTGGCTTACACGATTATCGAGACGTGCATCGGGTGCACGGCCTGCGTCAAGCGCTGCCCGACGGATGCGATCTCCGGCGAGCGCAACGTTCTGCACGTGATCGACCCGGAGCTCTGTATCGACTGTGGCGCGTGTGGCGTCGTCTGCCCGCCGGAGTCGATACTGGACGAGGTAGGCGATATCTCCCGCACGTTCGCGCGCAAGGAGTGGCCGAAGGCGGTCGTGATCGAAGACAACTGTATCGGCAGCGGTTGCGAGCTGTGCATCCAAATCTGCCCGTTCGATGCTCTGGAGCTGGGCGAGACCGATAAGCAGGTCGGCGACTTCTTCGGCGTAGCCGTCCTCAATGAGAAGAAATGCACGGGCTGCCGCCTCTGCGAAGACGCCTGTGGCTGGAGCGCGATCTACATCGACCCCCCGCGTGAATTGCTGAAGCGGGACGCCTGGGAGCTGGCCGAGGTCAAGGAGCCGGCGGCCGCCACGGCAGGCTAAAGGACAACCGTCAGGCTGACGCCAGACCCGCGATTAACGATGAACCCCCGTGCATGGCCACGGGGGTTTTGCTATCTTCGCTATCATGACTGGACCCATCACTCTCAAGGTGAAGCGCTTGCGGCCAGAGGCGAAGCTGCCGCTGCGAGCGACGGAAGGCGCGTCCGGGTTGGACCTGTACGCCTGCCTGCCGGACGGGGACGTCACACTGGGGCCGGACCCCGTGCGCGTGAGCACGGGCGTGGCGATCGAGTGTCCGGCGGGTTACGACGCGCAGATCCGGCCGCGCTCCGGACTATCGCTCAAGGGCGTCGGCGTCGCCTTCGGCACGATCGACAGCGACTACCGCGGCGAGTTGCTGGTGACCATGTGGGTCTTCGGTTTGAAGACGGAACACACGATTAGCCACGGCGACCGCATCGCGCAGCTTGTGATCGCGCCTCTGGCTGAGGCCGCCATTGTCGAGGTCACAGAGCTGAGCGAGAGCGCCCGCGGGTCAGGCGGCCACGGTTCGACGGGGCACTGAACCCCGTCGAAAGCAGGGCGTCCCGGCTAGATCGCGTCCACGATTGCGCTATCCTCCTCTTCCCGTTGCAGGAAGACGAACTCATAAATGAGCGCGGCTAACGCAGCTCCAATCAACGGCCCCAACCAGTAGACCCAGTGGTCGGTCCAGACGTTGGCGACGACAGCCGGTCCGAACGACCGCGCAGGGTTCATCGACGCGCCCGTCATCGGCACACCGATAAAGTGGTCGACCATCACCATCAGCCCGATGGCCATCGGGGCCAAGTGTGTCAGGCCTTTGGGGTCGATTGCTGTGGCAAAGATGACGAAGACGAGCGCGAACGTGAGACCTTCGCTTCGCACAGGGTGGCGGGAAAAGGGCGCTTCACGAAGCGCCTACGAGGCTATTGCAGCATCAATCCGTCTACTGGGAGTCCGGGCCGCCTTCGGCGGCAATGACGGTGTTCACGAGCAGCATGGCACGCGTCATAGGGCCGACTCCGCCCGGCACCGGCGTGATCGCGGAGGCCTTCTCGCTCACGGCGTCAAAGTCGACGTCGCCAACGAGACGGTGGCCGCTCTTCTTCGTGGCGTCCGGGATGGCGTTCATGCCGACGTCGATGACGACGACGCCCTCGCGGACCATGTCGGCCGTGATGGTGCCGGCGCGCCCCATCGCGGTGACGAGGATGTCGGCCTGGCGTGTCATTTCGCCGAGGTCGGGCGTGCCGGTGTGGCAGACGGTGACCGTCGCGTTGGCGCCCGCGCGCTTCTGCGCCAGCAGCACGGCGAGCGGCTTGCCGACGAGGTTCGATCGCCCACAGACGACGACGTGCTTGCCGTCCGGCGGGTTGCCACTCCGCACGAGGAGCTGCTGCACGCCATGGGGCGTCGCGCCTAGATACGTCGGGAGGCCGCGCATGAGCTTGCCCATGCTCTGCGGATGGATGCCGTCGACGTCCTTGGCGGGGTCGACGGTGGCGATGACGGCCTCCTCGTCCATGTGGTCCGGCAGCGGGAGCTGGACGAGCACGCCGTGCCACACGTCGTCGGCGTTAAGCCGCTGGACGAGTTCGATCACCTGCTGTTGCGCAGTGTCTTCTGGCAGTCGAATGGTTTCGGACTCGATGCCGACTTCGGCGCAGTCCTTGGCCTTGCCCTTTACGTAGGTGACTGAGGCCGGATGCTCGCCGACGAGGACGAACGCGAGCCCGGGCGTGATGCCGCGCTTGCCCAGCGCCTGAACGCGCGGGATCAGCTCCGCGCGCACGTCCTTAGCGATCGCCTTGCCGTCGATGATCCGTGCTGTCATGGTCCCCGTTGGGCTGCCTCCGATGGCAGTATGTCGGATGGGCGGGAGAGGGGAAAGGGGCTGCACCGGTCGTACATACGAGCTATAATCGAACCAGCATGGACGCTGACGTGAACAAAGGGAAAGCTGCCGAGGACCGGCTTCACCTCTCCGCCAAGCGCTCCTTCTTCTCGGATTTCGTATTCAGAACACCGCTGTATCGCAAGGGATCTGGCATCAGAGAAGCTGGCGACGCTCTTGTCTGGCTAGACGAGGATCTAATCATCTTCCAGTCGAAGGCGCGGAGTCTATCCACCCGCGATCTTTGCTTGCCCTACTCTGGCCGTGAGATGAACTGGGCAACAAAGAACCTCAGGAAGGCCATACGTCAGTTGGACGGAACCAGGCGCGCGCTGATGGACCGACAAGTGAAGACCCTGGTAAATGAGCGACGAGGAGAGGTTGAGTTTGAGCCAACCACAGTGCGCCGAGTTCACGGCGTCGTGATTATGGCACAGATGGTGAATTTCTACGATCCTCTGCCATTATTCCCGAAGCGAAATGGAGCGGATTTAGCTGTGCATGTCTTCACGCTGTCGGAGTGGCCCAAGATATGCTCTGAGTTCTCGACAACTCCAGACTTCGTCGCATATCTTAGGTTCAGGGAGCGACTGATAGGGCGCATGCCTCTGCTCGTGGGAAGGGAAAAAGATCTCGTTGCTTGGTACATCCTCCAAAAACGTGAGCCCAAGGAGCTTGACCAGATACCAGACATCGCTGGGCTCGGTGACTGGTTCGGTGAAAACTTCGAGAATGAGCTTGCTGCCAGAAAGCATGAAGACCGCTGGTCTTTGCTAATAGACGATGTAATTGACCACCTGCATGATGCTGACCCCATGATGAAAGACCTTGTGGACTTCCCGAAGTCTGGCCCGCAAGATTACTCTTACACTGCTATGGAGTTGTCGAAGCTGACCCGTCTGGAACGCCGCATGGTTGGCCGGAAGTTTGCGGACAAAATTCGTCTGGCTGGAGAGGGTGACTGCCTCCGGTACTTTGCGAGTCTTGGACAAGCAGATCTGGGCGTCCTCGTTCTTGCGAGTCCCGAGCCCCGCGAGAAGCGAGTGCGTCATCTTGCTGTACTGAGTGCGATGGCAAAGCATCAGCTAAAAGTCACAACAATGGTTGGGATCGCAACAGAGGCGGGCTTCGGTCGTGGCAGATCGTATGACACCTGCTATCTCAAGTTTCCATGGCGAGAGGACGTGGAGTCTGACCGCAATTCTGCCGGCCTATTCTCGGAACCCCAACATTCGCAGGAAACTGAATTCCCGGACATGACTGATGTGAGTACTGGGGCCCCCGTCTACAGCTAGTCATACAGAGGAGGCCACCACCATGCCGATGAACAAGACGCTGATGAAGGTGATCGGGATCGTGCACACGTCGCTGTACAAGATGAGCGGCGGCAAGCTGACGCGGAACATGCGCGGCTCCGAGGTGGTGCTGCTGACGACGAAGGGGCGCAAGTCCGGCAAGCAGCGCACGACGCCGCTCTTCGGGCTGGCCGACGGCGAGAACTGGACGGTGATCGCGTCGCAGGGCGGGCATCCCGAGCACCCCAACTGGTACCTCAACCTGCGCGAC
>JADFRJ010000175.1 GCA_022561355.1 Chloroflexota bacterium
TCGTGAACCTCTCATCGATGGCGGGCAAGAAGGGCGCGCCTGGGCTGGCGCACTACTGCACGTCCAAGTTCGGCGTGATCGGCTTCACGCAGTCGCTGGCGCTGGAGCTAGGCGGGGCGAACGTCACGGTGAACGCGATCTGCCCCGGCGAGGTCGACTCGAACATGTGGCGCGATGTGCTGCTACCCGCGCTGGGCGGCGAAGGCGAGGAAGCGCAGGAGGCGACCTGGAAGCGCTTCATTCAGGAGCGCGTGCCGCTGGGCCGCCCGCAAACGGTGGAGGACATCGGCCAGGCGGCCGTTTTCCTCTGCCAGGCCGACAACATCACCGGCGAATCGATCAACGTCACCGGCGGCAGCGAGATGGGGTAGGGTCTTGGGGCACGAGATCACGCAGGAAGGAGCTTGCTCTGAGCGAAGAGAAGGATCACCGGCGGAAGTGAGGTGAGTTAGGCGGCTTAGGCGACCGGACGGACGCATCTACACTTCCCGCACCATAAGGCTGAACCCGAGACACGGTCGGATCGAGGAGTCGATACTTAGCTGACATGGCTGGATTGAACCCGCCAAGCCTTGGCCGCATGCGAAACGTATTCTCTTCGAGATACGGCGCGCTCTGGATTGCCGTTTTCGTGAACCTCATCCTTGCGGTCCTCTACATCTGGAGTCGGGGCGGCGGCGTCGTACATCTGCGGATCGAATCCGATGGGTCCCGCTACACGGCCTCGGTCGACGGCCGGGAGATCGCGTCGCCCACGTTCAATGCAGCGGCAGAGAAGAGTAGCGTCAGATTTGGCATCGTGGCGGATGACCTGGTCCCCAGCCTTCCCAGTCCCTCCGGCCTAGAATCGGTTCGCATCACGGAGGGCGCCGCGGGCGATGTCGTCTTCGAGGACACGTTTGAGGATTGGCGCCCAGACGTATGGACGGTGATTGGCGGCGATCCGTCGGTCCACAACAACGTCCTCGCGAGCGGGTCCGCATACGCATCGGTCGAGGCGGATGTTGGCGCGTGGGATGGCCGCACGCTAGAGGCAGAGTTCCGGAACCCGACGACTCTGTCAATCCAAATCAGGAGCGGCCCTGAAACCCTACTCTTCCAGATCGCACCGTTCGACACGTATCATTCGAGGATCCAGCACTATACCTCTGGTAATTTGGTGCGGCAATCGGATGGCAGCCAGCTGGAACTCGATCGCACGGAGACCGTGAAGTCGATTGCCGCGATGCTCCTGCGGCCGTATCCCGTCTCGCTGGCGATCGTGGTTGGCTTCATCGTCCTGGCGTTTGCGGCCCGGCTGCCAACGCTGGATCGGCGCCTCGTGCAAGCTGGGGAGCTACTAGCGGAAAGAGCGAGCGTCTTCGTCGTCGCCCTCAGCCTTGCTGCGTTCGTGTTGCTCTGGTACCTGATCTACGTCGTCGGCGAAGCGATGCCGCACGTACCGGACTCCGTCAGTTACATCTTCCAAGCGAAGGTGTTCGCCTCGTTCCGCGTCGCTGCTGAGGTACCGAGCGTCCCGTTTGGCAACTTCCAGGTGACCGCACCATCCTTCATCCAGGTCGCCGATGGCCACTGGTTCAGCCAGTATCCGTTCGGCCATCCGCTCTTCTTGGCCGGTGGCCAGCTCTTCCACGCGATCTGGCTAATGCCGCCGCTGCTGGGTGCGGCCTCCGTGTATCTGATCTATCGTGTCGGCGACCACGTGTACGGCACCGCCGTGGGCGTACTGGCTGCGGTGCTGCTCGCGTTCTCGCCATTCTTCCAGATGACTGCCAGCAACTTCATGTCGCACAACACGGCCGTCTTTGTGCTCCTACTTGCGCTCTTTCTGTACGTGCGACCGACGAAGCGCGCGCTCGTCTCAATGTTCTTGAGCGGCGCGTGCCTGGGGCTGCTGTTCAACATCAGACCTCTCGCTGCGGTGGCGTTCATGCTCCCAATGGGCGGGCTGATGGCGTTCGATCTGCTCCGCGCGACTGATCGGATCGCTCGCGCCCGGTCGTACGCCGCGTTTGGGGCCGGCGCCGTGCTGCTCCTGCTCGCCTACTTCCTCTACAACTTCGCCACCACGGGTGATCCGGCAACGTCAGGCTACGCGCTCTCTGGTACCTACTCGAGCAGCTCCCTAGGCTTCGGCGGCGACCATTCCCTCGCCTTCGCGCTCCAGAATCAGCGGCAACTCTTGGCCTATCTCCTGCTCGTCGCCAACGGCTGGCCGCTGGCGATTGGCCTCTCATTCGCCGCGCTGCCGTTCCTGCTCGGAACGCGTCACCGTTGGGACTACTTCGCGGCGGCGAGCGTAATCTCGCTGACGTTGGCCATCATGCTCTTCCGAAACGCCGCAATCATGCACGGCCCCCGTTTCCTGTACGAGACGACGCCGTTCCTGATGCTGCTCACCGCCCGCGGCGTTGAGCAGCTTTGCCAGGCCAGTACCGTGGCTGGCGGCTGGCTGGCGACCCGCTCCGGCTGGGATCGACCGCAGGCATCGCGCGGGATGGTCGGCCTTGCGGCGGCCGGTCTCATCGCCGGACTGATTGTGTACAGCGCCTATGGCTGGATGGCGGGCTGGCACGACGCCTGGCCCGGCACGCCCTCGACGCCACAGAAGATGTCACAGCTGGAGGGATTCAACTTCGCCGACCGCCGGTTGCTGGATCAAGCCGACGAGATGGAGCTTGAGAACGCGCTTGTGCTGGTTGAAGAATGTCAGGGATGGTGGTGCTACGGAAGCGTCTTCTGGACGAATACGCCGGACCTGGACGGCAACCTCGTCTGGGCGCGCCGTCTAAACTCCGAGACCGACCTGCTCGTGCTGGACGCCTTCGAGGGGCGGAGCCTCTATGTCGCTGATTACGACGCCGGCACGATCGAGCCCGCCACCAGGGCCGACATCGACCCAGAGGCGCCACCTCCGTAGAGACGCCTGGCATCGCTTCATTCAGGAGCGCGTGCCGCTGGGCCGCCCGCAGACGGTCGAGGACATCGGCCAGGCGGCCGTCTTCCTCTGCCAGGCCGACAACATCACCGGCGAGTCGATCAACGTCACCGGCGGCAGCGAGATGGGGTAGTGCGCCTCGACCACAAAACGCACTGGCAGTCTACGAGACTGGTTTTGTTGGCTTGGTGATCTCCTCAGGCAGAAACTCTCCTACGCGCTCCTTAAGGTATTCAAGGAGCTCCGGGTCTGCGGTAATTTCCATCTCATCCTGCAAATAGTTGAGTTCCTCCCGCCGGCGATCCAAGTAGTCGGACCAACGTAACGCCCAGAGTTCAGTTGGATGATCTAACTGCGGCCGGGATAGGAATCCAGGTTCCTCGCCAACCTGGTATGAGTCCCTGACATTCTTGGACACATCACTGGAGACGAGCACGAACGTGAACCTGTGGCTCTCCTTCTTTTGGCCCCAGACCGGACTGCCTACAATCTCTGCGGAGTAGCGTTTCAGTTGCCCAACATGCTCTTCAGTGATCCGAACCGATGGACGCTTTAGTTCGACAATCAAGTGCTCATGAAAACGCGCCCCTTCGTTCCAATTAGTACGGGCTAGGTAGAGATCGGGAATGTCTCTCAGAGAACCGTCCACGTCTATGCGAGATTCTTCGTCATCCTGGCCATCGGTGAGCGCAGCGGCAACTTCGGGAAGGAGGCCGTAAAGCCGCCGGTCGGAACCCATAAGATGAAAACGCTCACCAAAGAGCCACGTGTGCCTCTCCAAGATCTTGTGCAGTTGCGAACGTTCCTTGACCCACTCCGAGCGCTGACCATAGACCAGTACCTGCATTTCATCGAGAAACCTGATTCGGTCCACCAAAAGATCCGCTACCGCGATAATTGAGTTGAGCGATGTTCGTCGTAACAGCGCCGCGAAGCGGGCAACCTCTTCGCCCGTAAGACCCAACACATTCGTAAGGACGGACGACAGATCTTCACTGTGCATCAACTGCTGCGTGAGGCCGAAAATCAACTTCTGCTGCGAGAGCGATGCGTTACCGATCTTGTACGTTTCTTCCATCGTCAAGAGGATGTTGTCGTAAAGTTGCCGTCGGTACCCATCGACGGGTGTCGTTGGCGGCTCCTTATACGGATAGAAGTTCTGCAACCGGGCTCGTTCAAGGAACTCCCGAGCCCGGCCGCTTTGGCGCTCCACAATGAATTGTTTGGCACGTTTCGAAGTCTCTTCTCGGAGTGCCAGAAACCCTGGGTCAAATTCGGCTAGCTCAGATTTGCTCGTGTTCGTTAATTCTGACAAATAGCCTGAGTCCACAAGACCTAGATACTTCCGTCCAGGAATCGATTCCTCAGCGAGGGGTTCCTGACTAACTGTCGTGCCATGAGTAGCAAAGACCAGAATGCTCGGGAACATTTGTTCAACCTGCTGGCTGAGCACCATGTGGGTCAAGCGCGCACCAGGAACCTCATCATGCGCCTCGATTTCCTCTGTTTCGCGCTCATCCACAAATTCGTCAAGGCTGACCTTCTCGTTGTTCACCCATATCCCAACTTCCGCGTCGTATCTCGCTAAGTAGCCAGCGAAGGAGTTGAAAAGAACGCGCTTTACCATGGTGACGCCGGAGAAGAGCCGTAATACGTCTTGCCGTTGGCTCAAGGTGAGGCTTATGACCGTCCCAGTTGCCTCGTTACCCACTTCCTCTGCTTCAATTTCGATTTCCTGCCTCCCAGGAACCATCACCCAAGACTGTTTCGTCCGAACACCGTCGGCGTCCGATATCGTTTCCCACCTGGCCTCAGCAGCCAAGGAGAATACGGCGAACCTCCCGATTCCACGCGACCCAATGGTCTCACGGCTTGCCGTGGGGCGAGCTACATGAGTGCCAACCGCGCCAAATGCCTGCGCCATTTCTTCTGGCGCTATCCCGCAGCCATCATCCGAGACGACTACCTGCATAGGCGCGTCCAAATCGTTGAAGGCTATTTTCACGTCGACCCGCGAACTCTCCGCATCAAGGGCATTGGCCACGAGTTGCTTTAGTGCATCGGGAGCTCGGTACATGTCACTTCCCAGCTGCCTGCTCAGTAGGTTCGGGTGAAGAGAGAAGATCAGCCTTGTGTGTTCCGTCATAGATTTATCCTCCCGGCACCAGGCAGCTCGTGAACGTGAAGGCGTACATCGCGATGCCGTCGCTCGTGGTGGAGAGCGTCAGGTCGTAGGTATCGATCTCGCGATTGTTGACGAGCCGGTAGAGGCCCGGCTTGCCGGCCTTCACCACCGCCTTGCCGTCCTCCCCCCGCACGTCCGCTCCGGCGTCC
>JADFRJ010000176.1 GCA_022561355.1 Chloroflexota bacterium
AGGCGCGCAAGGACACGACCGTCATCATCCACCCGCTGACCGACCACCGGCGTATCCTGCCGATGGAGAAGAAGGGGCAACTCCTGGAGGCGGCGGAAGGGTTCCTGCTTGTCATCTCCTACAACCCGGGCTACCAGAGCGCGCTCAAAGACCTCAAGCACAGCACACGCCAACGTTTCATCTCGATCGATTTTGGGCACCCGCCGAAGGAGATCGAGGCCCAGATCATCGCGCATGAAAGCGGCATCGATACGGAGACGTCGGATTCGTTGGCGAAGCTGGGTGAGAAGGTCCGCAACCTGAAAGAGCATGGCCTGAGCGAAGGCGTGAGCACGCGCCTGCTGATCTACGCGGGCCGCCTGATGGAAGAAGGCATCAGCGCGAGGCGCGCCTGCCAGGTGGCCGTCGTCTGGGCGCTGACGGACGACGTGGACGTCCAGCGCAGCATCGAAGAGGTCGTTAGCGCGATCTTTGAATAGGAGCCTACCTTGATCAAACGAATCATCCTCCCCTGCATCGCGGTCCTTAGCCTGGTGCTGCTCATCGCTGCCTGCGGCGATGACAACGGCAGCGACCCGACCCCGATCAGCGACAACAGCGCGCCAACCGAGATTGCGAACGACACTGACAGCGGCGATGTGGCCGAATTCCCGACCGCCGCCGTGCCTTTTTCCGAAGGATGCCAGCAGAGTGACGAAAAGCAGTTCCCGGATGGCCCGGAGACGATCATCGACACCAGCAAGACGTACGTCGCTACGATCACGATGGACAGTGGAGACATCGTAATCGAGCTGTTCAGCGACACGCCTATCACAACCAACAACTTCGTCTTCCTCGCCTGTAAGGGCTACTACAACGGCCTGACGTTCCACCGCGTGATCACCGGGTTCATGGCCCAAGGCGGCGACCCGACAGGCTCCGGTTCCGGCGGCCCCGGCTACTCGATCCCCGACGAGGACAGCGCCGGCCACCGCATGGACGCCGGCGTGATCAGCATGGCGAAGGCCGGCCCGGACACCACCGGCAGCCAGTTCTTCATCACCTACACGCCGCAGCCGGGTCTCGAACCGGACTTCACGGTCTTTGGCCAGGTCATCTCGGGCATGGACGTCGTCGACGGGATCACACCACGCGACCCCGGCGATCCGAACGATGCAATCGGTCACGATCGAAGAGCGCTAGGCGCGTCGGTAGGCGAGTTCTCGGCAGAAATGAACCAACCAGGACGTTAGTGCTCAGGAGTCTACTTTGGCTTTTTCTGACGGATGCCAGAAGAGTGACGAGAAGCAGTTCCCGGACGGCCCGGAGACGATCATCGACAGCAGCAAGTCGTACATCGCGACGATCAAGATGGATAGCGGCGACATCGTCATCGAGCTGTTCAGCGACACTCCCATCACGACCAACAACTTTGTCTTCCTGGCGTGCAAGGGTTACTACGACGGCGTGACCTTTCATCGCGTGATCCCCGGGTTCATGGCCCAGGGCGGCGACCCCACCGGCACGGGCCGTGGCGGACCCGGCTACTCGATCCCCGACGAGGACGACGGCGACCACGGCATGGACGCCGGCGTGATCAGCATGGCCAAGGCCGGACCAAACACCACCGGCAGCCAGTTCTTCATCACCTACGCGCCGCAGCAGCAACTCGAGCCTGACTTCACGGTCTTTGGCCGGGTCACCTCCGGCATGGACATCGTCAACGCCATCACGCCGCGTGACCCCAACGACACGAACGCGCCGCCCGGCGACGCAATGCAGACGATCACGATAGAAGAGCGCTAGGCTCTTTAGAAGAACGCCCACGGACTGAAGCCCGCGGCTCCTCCAGCGAGACCATGCCGCCGGCATCAGCCGGCGGTACCGCGTCTGGTCCCCCACCCGCCCGTCATTCTGAGCGAAGCGAAGAATCTGGTCCTCCGGCGACCAGGCTTCGCGCACCTGCTTGATCATCGCGCTACACTGCCCGCATGAAGCTCGGCATAGTCGCCGACGTGCACTGCAATATCGCAGGCCTGCGCACGGCACTCGACGAGATGGGGCCCGTCGACGAGTTGATCTGCGCCGGCGACGCCGTCTACCAGTTTCGCTTCTCCAACGACGTTATCGAACTGCTGCGCGAGCGCAACGCCCGCTACATCCTCGGCAACCACGAACGCGTGCTGCTGAGCGAGTGGGGCGAGCGGGCGCGCTCCGGGGACGGCGTGCGCAAGGAGCTGGTCGACTACATGGCGAGCCGGCCGTTCGAGACAAATACGGTCGTCGACGGTAAGAAGCTGCTGCTGGTCCACGGCAGTCCGTACGACCCGCACGACGAGTACCTCTACCCGAACAGCCCGAACTTGCAGAAGCTCTCAGGGCTGGATGCGGACATCGTGATCCTGGGGCACACGCACTACCACATGGCGCTGCCGGTGGGCCGGACGCTGGTGATCAATCCCGGGTCGGCGGGCGAGGCGCGCGACCATCGGAACGGCTTCCAACTCTCGTGCGCCGTGCTCGACACGCAGTCGGGCGAGGTCACGTTCCACCACTACGCCGACCCGACTCGGCCCGCCATCGACCCGGCGATCGTGCCACAGCCAGCGACGAACGCGCAGTCCGAGTTCCGCCCGCCGGAGAACGCCGCGTGGTGGGACTAAGGCTGGACGCTGGAAGCTGGAGGCTGGATTTGAGACTGCTCTTCGCGCTAGCTAGCGCATCAGCGCTCGTCGCTGCGCTGATCATCCTAACTGCGCCCGCGTCGGCCGGCATCCAGCCGGCGGGCGACGCCAACTGCGACGGCGTAGTCACCAGCCTCGACGCCGTGATCGTGTTGCAGGTCGACGCCGGCCTGCTGGACCGCGCGCCTTGCCACATACAGGCCGACGCCAGCTTCGATGGCCTCGTCAACAGCCTGGACGCGGCGATCATCCTGCAGCGCGAGGCGGGGCTGCTGGCCCATTGCGATCCGGGTGAGGCGGGCTTCACCGCGTCGCTGACGGCCGTCGACAAGATCGTGGTTCCTGGCGAGCCCTTCTCGCTAACGCTATCGGTGTCGAACTGCAACGAGCGCGAGACGTCGCGCCGCTACGGCAGCGGCCAGATCTTCGACTTCATCGTGCGCGACGAGAGCGGGGAGCTGGTCTGGAACTGGGCCCACGGTAGGAGCTTCGTGCTGGCAGTCATGGAGCGCACCTACGGCGACCGTCAGACCGTGACGTACGGCGTGGTCTGGGACCAGACCAACAACGATGGCGAAGCGGTCGCGCCCGGCACGTACCAGATCGAAGCGCTGGACGTGGGCTGCACGCTGCCCGCCCTGGACCAGTGCGACCTCAGCGCCACCATAGCGGTCCAGATCCTCGTCCCGCCGGGGCCCTAGGCGCGGTCGCCAGGCGGCCCTTGACGAATCTGGCGGGCGGTGGTACAAGAGACCTAGGCGGGGGAGCAGGTAAGGCGGCGTCATGACGCAATCGAGCCTCCAAACACGAGCGGCCCGGCTGATGGCCGGCGCCTTGGCCGCGTTCGCCATCGCATGGGTGGCCCTGGGACTGGCGTCCGCTGGGGAGACGGCGGCTGTCGGCGACGCCAACTGCGACGGCCGCATCGACAGCGTCGACGCTCTCCTCGTATTGCAGTTGCACGCCGGCCTGATCAACGAGGTGTGCGGCGATGTCGACGTGAACGGCGACGGAACCGTGAACAGTGTCGATGCGCTGCTCATAATTCAGTTCCGCGTCGATATTTTGCCCCTCCCCTTAACGCCGACACCCACGGACGGCCCGCCCGAGCCGACCAGGCAGCCGACGCCCGAAGCGCCCGGCGAACGGGGCGACCTGACAACGTACCTGATGATGTCCGATCTCCCCAACAACGAAGGGATCACCATCTCGCTGACTCTCGCAAACAAGAACCCCGGGCCCGTGACGCGGGGCTACATGGACGGGCAGGACTATGATGTTGTGGTGCGCGACGGCGAGGGCGAATACGTCTGGAACTATTGGCACGACACGCCGTGGACGCTGGCGACCGAATTGCAGGTGTGGGAGCCGGGCGAATGGGTCACGTACCAGGCCACCTGGCGGTTCGAGGACAAGGACGGTAACCGCGTCGAGCCGGGCACGTACGAACTGGAGGCCTTCGACGTGGGTTGCACCATGGATCCGGCCCGACAATGCGACCTCGGTGAGGTCATCGCGGTTGACATTCCGCCACCGCCGGACTGTACTGGGAAAGATGGCCTGGGGGCTGACCTGATCGTGAGCGGTGGCCGGGAGACGTTCTCCTCAGGCGAAAACGTCTCATTGACGCTAGTGCTCTTCAATTGCGGAGACACTTCGATGACTCGGGGATATTCAAGCTCTCACATGTACGACTTTGTTATCCAGGACGAAGCTGGGCAGGTCATCTGGCACTGGTCAAACGGCATGGTATTCGCGCAGCTTCTGACAGGTCGCACCTTCGAGCCCGGTGAGAAGTTCGTCCATCGGACGATCTGGCGACAGGACACGGACGACCGGCCACTCTTGGCTCCCGAGCTATTTAATGGCGGCGAACTTGTCGCGCCGGGGACCTACCAGATGTCCGGGTTCGATGTCAGCACATGCCGCTTCCAAGAGATCAGCAATTGTGACCTGATCGCCAGCCAGACGATCGAGATCCTCCCCTAGCTACCGCGCCTCTGCTCGCTTCTCGCTACAATACGACTGCCATGAGCCTAGAGCAGTTCGTATCTGAGGCCGAGCGCCGCCTGGCGGCGCACAGCGCGTCGCTGCCCGACGAGTTCCGCAAATCGTTCGACGAGCTGCGGCCCGCGCTCTCCGAGCACGACCTGCGGTCGTGGGCGGAGGAGGGCCTGGCGCTGGCCGAGCACTCGCTGCGGTCGTGGGAGGCCGCGGCGGAGTACTTCCGCGTCAGCCCCCAGGTCGTGCGGAAGCTGGAGACCCCGGCGTTCCGGCGCTGGGTCCACGCCGGCCGCGACCTCGCCGAGCATTCGTCCGTCGTCGCGGCCGCGTACTTCACCGCCGGTCCGCGAGCCGTCGAGTTCCTCGACGAGCAGCAGATCCACGAATGGGCCATGTTGGGCCGGCACCTCTTTCGCGGGCACTGGAAATCGATCTCGCTGGCGTCGACGTTCTTCGCCGCCGGTCCGGGGCTGCTGCCGCTGCTCTCGCTCGATCAGCTCGCGCGCCTGACCACGCTGATCGAGGGCGTCGCCGAACGCTCCTACGAACTGGCGTCCGACTGCCTGAACGCCGCGCCGGCCGTGCTGGAGAC
>JADFRJ010000177.1 GCA_022561355.1 Chloroflexota bacterium
CCGCTTCGCCAGCTCGGCGATGCGCGCTGCCTTCCCGGGGCCGACGACCTGGTTCGCGATCAGGATGTCGTCCGTCAGCGATTCCTCGGCGACGACCTCAGCCTCACCGACCGTCGCGCACGTCAGCCCGTTGCATGAGCCCGCCGCGAGCTGGCGTTTGGCGATCGCCGGCGTCTTGTGCGCCTTGAAGTGCGGACGGATCTGACAGGAGCCGCCCGCGAAAAAATCCGCCATCCGCTGGATGTTGCGCATCATCGCCGCGACATCGACGACGAGCGCGGGCGTTGGTATCTCTGCGAGCTTCATGCGTTCCCTTCCATCGCCCGACCATACTAGCGCAAAGGCGCTCTCGGTTAGCGCAAAGCCGGAACGTGGGCGCTATCATGCCCGCATGCAGTTAGAGATCCGAGCTGTCGCGACGCAGTCCGACATGGACGACGCGCTCTCAGTCCGCCGCGCCGTCTTCATCGAAGAGCAGCAGGTCTCTGAGGACGAGGAGATCGACCAACACGACCGCGACGGAGGCTGGCTCGGCGATGTCGTGCAGATGACGGGCTACATAGATGGCAAGCCCGTTGTCACAGGACGTCTGATGGCGGAATCGGCCCCGGAGGCCGACGCGCATATCGGACGCGTGGCCGTCCTCAAGGAACTACGCGGCAAGGGGTACGGGAAGCAACTGATGTTGGCTCTGCATGAACAAGCCCGCAAGCGAGGCTTTCGCAGACTCACGCTCGGCGCGCAACTGCACGCGATTCCGTTCTACGAGAGCCTGGGCTACATGGCTAGCGGCGACGTGTTTCTCGACGCCGGTATCGAGCACCGGCGGATGGACCTCCAGTTGTAGCAATGGTTGAAGCCATATACGCTGCAGTTTGCTCTGCAAACTGCCAAGCTAGTCCGAAGGACTAGCCAGCATCGACTCGATAATTGAAACCGGGTACGGCAGCTTCATGAACGCGTCGTGAAACGCTAGCTGATCGTAGTCCGCGCCCTGCTTCGCCTTCAGCTTTTCTCGCAGCGAGAGGATCTCGTGCTTGCCCAGCGTGTAGGCGTAGTAGCCCGGCCCCATCACGCCGCGCCGCGCCTCGCGCTCCGCGATCGGCCGCGTCGCGTAGCCCTCGCGCTCGAAGAACTCGATCGCCTGGTCCACGCTCCAGTCCTGCGTGTGCAGCCCGAACGAACACAGGTACCGGCAGATCCGCAGCAGCGCCTCGCGTAGCTGCATGATCTGGTAGCGCGGGTCGCCATCGCCGTACCCTTCTTCGACAAGCACCTGCTCGATGTAGTGCGCCCAGCCTTCAGTGGCCGTCGTCGTGAGCAGGAAGTGCGGCAGCTTGGCCGGCGCCTGGCGCAGCCATGAGATGTGAACGTAGTGGCCGGGGTACGCCTCATGGGCCGTGATCCCTGGCAGGCTGTACTTGTTGAAGAACTTCAGGTAGGCCTCCGTGCGCTCCGCCGGCCAGGCAGGGTCGGGCGGCGTCACGTAGTAGTACGCCTCCGTCGCGACCTTCTCGAACGCACCGGGCGTGCTGCACGCCGCCGCCGTTGTGCTGCGCGCGAACGACGGCGTGTCGGTCACCTCGATGCGCACCTCGGTCGGCATCGATCCCATGCCGGTGTCGATCGAGAACTGGCGCAACTCCTCCAGCAGCGCGGCCGTGTCGGGAATCAGCCGTTCCGGCGTTGGGTGGTCCCGCGAAATTTCGTCGACCACCTCCGCTGGCGACTTCGAGCTGTCGATCTGGCCCGCCAGTTCCGCTAGTGTTGCCCGCGTCGCCTCCAGGTCATCGCGGCCGCGCTTCTCCAGTTCGTCCAGCGGCCGGTCGACGAAATCCGCCAGCGACAGCAGCTTCTTGAAGCGCTCCTCGCCGTAGCGGAAATCGCCGTCCGAGCGTGGCAGCAGGTCATCCTTGAGCCAGCCGGCGAACGAGTCCATCTGACTCAAAGCCGCGCTCACCGCCTCGTCGAACTCCGACTTCAGCGCCGCGTTCCCCAAGTCCGACAGCGCGTCAGGCAGGTCGCGTTCGAAGAGAATCTTCAGCCCCGCGGCCTGCTCGATCGCCGTCTCGACATGCACCCGCGGGCAATCGTCAAGGTTCGTCCGCCCGTGGTCCAGCGCCTCCGGGACCTGCTTCAATCTCGAAACGAGGCTCCGCGTCCGCTCCTCCAGCGGAGCGAAGTTCCGGATGATTAGCCCGTTGAGGCCGCCGCCGATCGCACCCAGGTAGCCGCCCGGCGAGTGGCGCCACGTCTCCAGCTCTTCTATCGTCACCAGCTCCCACTCCGTCCGCCGGCGCAGCAGTTCGTGGTCCGCCTGCTCCTCTCGCGAGAGAGTGGAGGCGTTGATCCCGCCCAGCGCTTCGAGCGAGGAGCGCAACTGCGCGGCCCGCGCCTCCACCGAGGCGCGGCTGCGATCGCCCAGCCGGTCGTCGTGTTCGTGAACGCCGAGGCGCGTTGCGCCCTCCGGCCGGTGCTCGAGCGTTGCGGCGATCCAGTCCTCGCCGATCTGCGCAAAGTCCTTCGCGGCCATGCTCGTCTCCTCCGTTACGCTACCTGATCTTTCTAGCGAAGCACGCGGATTGTATCACACGTCACGAGCCAACCCGCTGGCATTGTCTGGCTGTGTGTGATATAGAAAGGCTGACCAATCCGGGGCACACAAGACTGAGGAGGGAACCCGAATGCCAGCCAAGCAAAGCCGCAAAGCGGCACCACCCAAGCGCAAGCCAACACGGACCAGGATAACGTTCACCGACCCGTACATCCGGGTGAAGGACGTCAAGCGCTCCGCCGACTGGTACAAGCGGCTGTTGGGCTTCGAGACCGGTATGGCCATGCCCAACAAATCAAAGCCAACGTTCGTCCGCCTGATTGCACCCGGCGGAGCGGCGATCATGATCGGCGATGGCGGCGACGCCATGTCCGGCAAGAAGGCGCCGGCCAACGTCCGCAAGGCGATCTCCGCCCGCAAGGCTCAGCGAGTCGTCTCGCTCTACCTGCGCGTCGACAGCGGCATCAACGCGCTCTACGAGAGCACCCGCAAACGGGCCAAGGTGGTCCAGCCGCTCACCACCCAGCCTTACGGCATGCGCGAATTCGCCATCCGCGACCCCGACGGCTACGAAGTAGCGATCGGTATGGAAGTCGCGGTTCCGGCCGCGCCGCCCGCACCGAAGAAGAAGGCAGCACCGAAGAAGAAGGCTGTCGCCAAGAAGAAGGCACCCGCCAAGAAGAAGGCCGCCAAAAAGGCGCCCGCTCGAAAGAAGGCCTGAGCTAGGCGACGCTAAGCTCCTACCGCAGTAAATACAGAGAGGCCGGGCACCCGGCCTCTCTGCTTGTCCTCCGGGAGGCGGGTTAAGCTTGCTCGCGCTCCCACTGGGCGAAGAGCCGCTCCAGCTCCGCGCTCTTCCGCTCCAACTCCGTCGCAATCCGCGAGCCGTCGCGATGGTCGCCGCGCGTGAACGCCTCCGACACACGCTTCTCCAGCGCCAGCTTCTCCTGCTCAGCCTCCGCGATTTTGCGGTCCAAAGCGCTCGGCTCGCGCGCCTTCGCCTCCGCCTGCGGATTCACGCGGCCCGCGCGCTCGCGACGCCGACCACGGGTTGTCGCTCGCGCGCGGCTTGGCCGTAGCGACGCCTGCCGCTCGGCCCAGTATTCAGAAAAGCTGCCTATGTGCGACACGAACTTCTTATCCCGCAATTCGACGACACGCCCCGCGACCTTGTCCAAGAAGTAGCGGTCGTGGGACACCAGCAAGATCGTGCCTTTGTAGTCGGCCAGCAGGTCCTCAATTGCTTCACGCGCGGGAATGTCCAGGTGGTTTGTCGGCTCGTCAAGGATCAGGAAGTTCGGGCGTTTGGTGAGCACCATCGCCAACTGCAGGCGGTTCCGCTCTCCGCCGGAGAGGTCGCTTACGCGTTTGTCGTAATCGTTCGGCCCGAACAAGTATCGCGCCAGCACAGTGTACGTGTCATCGCGCGAGATGTTGCCATCGCGGAAGATCTGATCGAAAACCGTTCGGTCCTCGTTCAGCACCTCCTGTTCCTGCGCGCAGTAGCCAACGCTCAGGCTCGGTCCAATGCGGATGGTCGGATGGTCCCAAGCGCCCTCAGCCATTACGTCGCGTATGAACGTCGTCTTCCCGCTCCCATTCGGCCCAATCAGCGCCACACGCTCGCCCGCGGAGATGTCCAGCTCCGCGTCCTCCAGCAAGACGAGGTCGCCAAACGCCTTACTGTAACCCCGCACCTGCAGTGCCACGTTGGCGTGGCTTGCCTCCTCATCGATGCGCGGCCGCATCGAACTCGCCTCTTCGGTTGGCTTCTCGACAGCCTGCGCTCGCTCACGGGAAAGTTGGGACCTGCGCGCCCGCAGCCGCCGGCCCCACGCCGAGTCTCCCGTGCGATGCGCCATCACCTCGAAGCGCTTCACCAGCTCCTCCAACTGCGTCAGCCGCTTCTGGTTCGCCACGTAGTCGCGCCCTTGTGAGATCTTCTCTCGCAGCAGTGTCGTGCGGTACGCGGTGTAGTTCCCAGCGTACTGGCGTACACGGCCGTTCTCTAGCTGCAGGATCTGACCAACGACACGGTCCAGCAAGTAGCGGTTGTGCGATACGATCAGGGCTGCGCCCCGATAGCTCGCCAGGAAGCCCTCTAGCCACGCCAATCCCTCGAAGTCGAGGTGGTTCGCGGGCTCGTCCAACAGCAGCAACTCCGGCTCGGCCAGCAGCGCCCGCACCAGCGACAAGACGTTTTTCTCGCCGCCGGAAAGCGTCGCCACCAGCTCCTCGCTCCTCCCCGCGAGCCCCAGCGAGTCAAGCATCCCAATCGCCTGCGAAGGCACGCGGTCCCCGCCCGCCTGCTGGTACGCCTCCAGCGCCTCTTCGTAGGCGCGTTCCGCCACAGGTAGTTCGTCGCTCGCGGCCGAGGCGAAACGCTCTTCCGCGCCACGCAGCGTGCGCTCCAACTCATCATGCTCACGGAGTACGGTGCCGATGACCGTCGCGCGCCCGTCGTGCTCCACCCGCTGCGGCACGTATCCAACCTTCAACCCGGGCGCCCGCGCGATGACGCCACCGCTCGTCGGCTCCTCGCCAACCAGCATGCGCAAGATCGAAGTCTTGCCCGACCCGTTTGGGCCGACCAGCCCCACTTTCTGGCCAGACGACACCTTGAAGGAGACGTCTTCAAGCACGGCCACGTGGCCGTAGTCTTTGACGACGTTCTGAAAGCGTACGAGTTCCATGGCTGATT